>JAQSDT010000485.1 GCA_029946075.1 bacterium
GGTACTTCTGGATCGCGGTGTTGGACGGCGTGCCGAGCGGGTTGAAGATCGCCAGCACCTCATCGCTCTCGACCAGCTTGCGCACCTGCTCGACGGCCTTCGGCGGCGAGTAGGCGTCGTCATAGCTGACGAAAGTGACCTTGCGGCCGTTGATGCCGCCCTTGTCGTTGACCATCTTGAAGAAGGCCTCTTCGGCCTTGCCGATCACGCCATAGGCCGAAGCCGGACCGCTGTACGGCATGATGTTGCCGATCTTGATCTCGGTATCGGAAGCGCCGGTGTCGTATTTTTTCTGGGCGAGGGCGTTGCCGGAGGCGAACGAGAAAGCGACGACCGCCGCCGAAAAGGCGGCAGTCCGAAGTGATACGAGCATAGTCTCTCCTGAGTTTTTTCTTTGGGTTCTTGCTTCTTGTTGTCGTCTTCTTCGAGTTTTTGTTTTTGGTTCTTCTTCGGGTTCTTAGTTCTTCTTGAGTTTGCCGAGCATGTGCTGGGCGACCATCGCGACTTGCCTGGCGCCGTGCGGCACGAGGAAGATGACGAGGAACAGGAGCACGCCGAACACGGCGCCGGAGAGACCCTTCGAGATCCCTTCCGCGATGTTGGGCACGAAGATGATGAAGGCGGAGCCGACGATCGATCCCGGCAGCCAGCCGACGCCGCCCACGACCATGCCGAGGAACAGCGAGATCGCCAGCGTGATGGTGTAGCCGTCGGGTGCCACGAACTGCACCGCGATGGCGCCGAGACCGCCGGCGACGCCGGTGATGCCGGCCGAGACGCCGAAGGCCAGCGTCTTGTACAGCGCGACGTTGACGCCCATGGCGGAGGCCGCGATTTCATTGTCGCGGATCGCCATGAAGGCGCGGCCGGAGCGCGACTTCAGGAGGTTGACCGAGGCGATGTAGATGCCGACCCCGATCGCCAGCGTGAAGTAATACAGCCACATGTCCTGGCCCATCTTCAGGCCGAACGGTGCGTCGGGCTTGGTCACGACCAGGCCCTGCACGCCGCCCGTCCAGTGCTCGAAGAAGCCGAGCTTGAGCAGTTGCGGCATCGCAACGGCCAGCGCGAAGGTCGCCAGCGCCAGATAGACGCCGGAGAGCCGCAGCGCCGGCTGACCGAACACGAAGCCGAACGCAAAGCAGATGATGCCCGCGATCGGCAGCGTCAGCGCGTAGTTCATGCCGGCGTGTTCCATCAGAATCGCCGACGTATAGGCGCCGACGGCGTAGAACGCGCTCTGGCCGAGCGAGAACTGGCCGCTGCCGCCGGTCAGGATGTTGAGCGCCAGCACCGCCAGCGCGTAGATCAGGAGCATCGTCATCTGGAAGATGATGAAGTTCTTGACGAAGATCGGTGCGATCACCAGCGCGGCCAGCACCACGAGCGAGGTGCCGAGACCAAGGGTCATGGCTCGCTTCGGAACGGCCTCGACGGCCGATGCTTCTGTGACGACTTCCTCTGCAGCGCTCATGATCAAACTCGCTTCACGATGGGCCGGCCCAACAATCCGGCCGGTTTGACGACAAGGACGGTGATGATCAGCGCAAGCGCGATCGGCAGTTTCAGCTCGTTACCGACATGGGGAATGTAGGTACCGGCCAGATTTTCGAAGATGCCGACCAGGAATCCGCCGAGCACGGCGCCGAGCGGCGAGGTCAGGCCGCCGAGCACGGCCGCGGCAAATCCGTAGATCAGCACGCCGCCCATCATGTTCGGCTCGAGGAACACCACCGGTGCGATCAGGATACCGGCGATCGCGCCGATCGCCGATGCCATGCCCCAGCCCAGTGCGATCATCCAGGACGTATTGATGCCGACCAGGCGGGCCGATTCAGGCAGCGAGGCGGCAGCGCGCATCGCAAGACCGATCCGCGTGAACTGGAAGAAGAAGTAGAGCGCGATCAGGAGCCCCACGGTGACGCCGATCATGCCGGCCTGATGGGACGAGATGAGCTGGCTGCCGAGGAAGGGAGCGGATCCGAACGGGGTCGGATACTGCTTGATGGTGAAGTCCCAGATCAGGCCGGCCACCGAGTTGACGATCGCGAACAGCGCGATGAAGCCGGCGACGTTGGTCAGGATCGGGGCCTTGGCGAGCGGCTTGAACAGCAATCGCTCGATGGCGATGCCGCCGGCGAACGAGATGACCAGCGCGAGCAGGAATGCCCACCAGTAGGGAATGCCCCACTGCATCAACTGCCAGGAGATGAAGGTCGAGAACATCGCCATTTCGCCCTGGGCGAAGTTCAGATGGTCGATCGCCTGGTAGATCATCACGACCGCGAGCGCCATGCAGGCGTAGATCGCGCCCGTGGCGATGCCGGCCAGGACTTGGTTGGTGAATAGTTCCATGGCCGTCTCCTCAGTAGCCGAGATAGGATTTGCGGACGTCTTCGTTGCTCGCGATGTCCTTGGCGTCGCCGGACATCACGATCCGTCCGGTTTCGATCACGTAAGCCTGGTCGGCGAGCTCCAGCGCCAGCTGCGCGTTCTGCTCGACCACCAGGATGGTGACCTTGTCCTCCCGGTTGATCTTGCCGAGAATCTTGAACAGGTCGCGCACGATCAGCGGTGCGAGGCCGAAGGACGGCTCGTCCAGCAGCATCAGCCGCGGACGCAGCATCAGCGCGCGGGCGACCGCGAGCATCTGCTGCTCGCCGCCCGACAACGTGCCGGCCTGCTGGGTGTGACGTTCCTTCAGCACCGGGAAGTGCGCATACATCCGCTCGATGTCGGAAACGATGTTCTTCGAATCCTTGCGGGTGATGGCGCCGAGCTGCAGGTTCTCTTCCACCGTCATGGTGGTGAAGGTGCCGCGGCCCTGCGGCACGTGCGCGATGCCGAGGCGGACGACGTTTTCGGTGGTCTTGCCGGACAGCGGCTTGCCTTCGAACTCGATTGTACCGGTCGAGCGCACCATGTTGCAGATGGCGCGGAGCGTCGTGGTCTTGCCGGCGCCGTTGGCACCGAGCAGCGTTGTCAGCGAACCCTCGTTGAGGGCGAAGCTGAGGCCGTGAAGCGCCTGGACCTGGCCGTAATAGGCGCGAAGATCCTTGATATTGAGCATCGCGGTCATTGGTCCTTGCTCCCCAGATAGGCTTTGATGACATCCGGGTCGGCCTGAACCTGGGCCGGTGTTCCTTCGGCGAGCTTGCGGCCGAAATTGAGTGCGACGACGTGGTCGGCGATCGACATCACCAGACCCATGTGATGTTCGACCAGCAGCACGGTGA
Organism: bacterium; assembly: GCA_029946075.1. Classification (GTDB taxonomy): domain Bacteria; phylum Pseudomonadota; class Alphaproteobacteria; order Rhizobiales; family Xanthobacteraceae; genus Bradyrhizobium. The sequence continues at coordinate 3,237 of JAQSDT010000485.1, forward strand.
GGTGACGCTCGTCGCGCAGTTTGCGGATGAGGTCGCCGAGCACGTAGACTTCCTCGTGATTGAGGCCGCCGGCGGGCTCGTCGAGCAGCAGGATCCGGGGGTCCGCCGCCAGCGCGCGCGCCAGTTCGACGCGCTTCTGGGTGCCGAACGGCAGGCCGGATACCACGGTGTGGGCGACGCTCT
>JAQSDT010000486.1 GCA_029946075.1 bacterium
GCCAACACCCGCGAGGGGGTTCCTGCGCCCTATCCCCCGGCACGGCCGCCGGGGGACAGGACAACAGGGGCCTCATGGCCGGTCAGGCGCGGCTTTCAGGGGTTTACCGCCGGGGGGTCGACCCAGCCCACATTGCCGTCGGTACGCCGGTAAATGATGTTCAGCCGGCCGCTGGAGCCATGCTGGAAGACGATACAGGTGGCGCCGGTCAGATCCAGCTCCATGACCGCCTCGCTGACCGACAGCCGCTTCAGCGACTTGGTCGCCTCGGCGATGATGACGGGGCTGTAGTCGGTGACCTCCTCGTCGTTCTCCGCCGGCGCCTCGATCACATAGCTCGGCGCATCCAGCGGCCCGCCGATGTCGGCGATCGCCGCGCTGGCGGCATAGGTCTTGCGGGCGGAGCGATCCTTCAGCCGGCTCTTGTAGCGGCGCAGGCGCTTTTCGATCATCACCAGCGCCTGATCGGCGCTGGCATAGGCGTCGGTGGCGTTGGAATCCGCTTCCAGCGTGATTCCGGAATCCAGATGCAGCGAGCAGTCGGTGCGGAAGCCGAAGCCGTCCTTGCTGAGCGTGATGTGGCCCGAATAATTGCCGTCGAAATATTTTCGCAGGACCTCATCGGTGCGTTCGCTGACGCGCGTACGCAACGCCTCGCCGACGCTGATGCTCTTCCCGGAGATTCGAAGGGTCATTTGATGCCTCGCTGACTGCCCCGACTACGCTTGCCGGGGTATCAACACTATCGCGATTTGACGCTGATGCAATCAGGCCGGGGCCGTATCGCGGGACCGGTCGGAGGTCGTGGCGGGCGCCGAGAGGGCATTGCCGAGCATGCTCTGCTTGTCGCGCCGGCGTTGCACCGACGAGGGAATGCGCATGGCTTCGCGGTACTTCGCGACCGTGCGGCGGGCAATATCAATACCGGACTCGCGCAATCGTTCCACGATGGTATCGTCGGAAAGAATCGCCGCCGGCGCTTCGGCGTCGATCAGTTGCTTGATGTGGTGACGCACGGCCTCGGCCGAATGCGCCTCGCCGCCGTCGGCGGACGCGATCGAAGCCGTAAAGAAGTACTTCAGTTCAAAGCTGCCGCGATTGGTCGCCATGTATTTATTGGCGGTGACGCGCGACACCGTCGATTCGTGCATCTGGATCGCGTCCGCCACCGCTTTCAGATTCAGCGGCCTAAGATGCGCGACGCCGTGGGTGAAGAAGCCGTCCTGCTGGCGCACGATTTCGGTCGCGACCTTGAGAATGGTGCGGGCGCGCTGATCGAGCGCGCGGACCAGCCAGGTCGCGTTCTGCAGGCAATCGGTAAAATAGGATTTGTCGCCGTCCTTGCGGATCGTCTTCGACAGTTCAGTGTAATAAACCTGATTGACCAGCACGCGCGGCAACGTGTCGCTGTTGAGTTCGACGTGCCAGCCGCCGTCCGGCCCCGGCCGCACATAGACGTCGGGCACCATGGTCTGCGTGCGCGCCGAGCCGAATTTCAGGCCGGGCTTGGGATCGAGCCGGCGGATTTCGCCGATCATGTCGGTGATGTCGTCGTCGTCGACGCCGCACAGTTTGCGCAACGACGCGATGTCGCGCTTGGCCAGCAGATCGAGGTTTTCCACCAGCGCCTGCATCGCGGGGTCGTAGCGGTTGAGTTCGCGCAGCTGGATCGCGAGACACTCGCTCAGATTCCGCGCACACACGCCGGGCGGATCGAATTTCTGCAGCACGGTCAGCACCGCCTCGACATCGGCTTGCGAGGCGCCGAGCCGCTCGGCGGCCTGTCCGAGATCGGCCGGCACGTAACCGGCATCGTCGACGAGGTCGATCAGATACTGCCCGATCATGCGCTGCGCCGGGCCGCTGAAGGCCACCGCCAGCTGTTCGGCGAGATGGCTGCCGAGCGTCACCTCGGCGGCGACGAAGGCTTCCAGATTGTAGTCGTCGTCATTGGAGGCGCCGCCGCCCCATTCGGTATAGGCGGTGGGCGCCGCGTCCTGCGCCACGCGCGCGGCAGCCTCGGCGGGCTCCTCGGTAAAGACGTTGTCGAGCGGGGTATCCAGCGTCTGCTCGATCTCGGTGCGGCTGCCGAGATCGCGGCTCATCCACTCTTCCTGGCCGGGCTCGAAGGCATCGCCGGAGGACCCCGGACCCACATCCGGGCTGAAATCGGAGCCGCTGAAATCGGAGGCGTCGCCGCCGCCTTCTTCGCCATAACTGCCCTGTTCGGAGAATTCGGCGCGTTCGGCGACAGGCTCGCCGGCCACCGGGGCCTCCGGGCCGTCGCTGGCGCGGTCCAGCAGCGGATTGCGCTCCAGTTCCTCCTCCACGAAGGCCGACAGATCCAGATTCGACAGTTGCAGCAGCTTGATCGCCTGCATCAACTGCGGCGTCATCACGAGCGACTGCGACTGGCGGAACTCTAGTCTCTGCGTCAGGGCCATGCGGCGAAGAACCGATCCAATGTAAGTTGGTCCGATTCTTGCTTATCCTAGTCCAAAGCCCTTGTACACGGCTTGACGTCCCCTAAAAAAGGACTAGAGGCGGAATTCCTCGCCAAGGTAAAGGCGACGTACATCCGGATCGCTGACGATCTCCTCGGGACTGCCTTCCGTCAAGATTTGCCCCGCATAGACGATATAGGCGCGGTCGGTCAGACCGAGCGTTTCGCGCACATTGTGGTCGGTGATGAGAACGCCGATGCCGCGGTTGGTGAGATGGCGCACCAGGTCCTGAATGTCGCCGACGGCAATCGGATCGATGCCCGCAAAGGGTTCGTCCAGCAGCATGTAGTTCGGACGCGTCGCCAGCGCGCGCGCGATTTCGACGCGGCGCCGTTCGCCGCCGGACAGCGCGATCGACGGCGATTTGCGCAACCGCGTGATGTTGAATTCGTCGAGCAGCGAGTCGAGTTCGGCCTCGCGCTTCTTCTTGTTGGGTTCGACCACTTCGAGCACCGCGCGGATGTTCTGCTCGACGGTGAGGCCGCGAAAGATCGAGGCTTCCTGCGGCAGATAGCCGATGCCGAGCCGCGCGCGCTGATACATCGGCAGCTTGGTGACGTCGTGGCCGTCGAGTTCGATGGCGCCGCGATCGGCGTTGATCAGGCCGGTGATCATGTAGAACACGGTGGTCTTGCCGGCGCCGTTCGGGCCGAGCAAACCGACCGCCTCGCCGCGGCGGACATAGATGCTGACGCCGCGCACGACCTGGCGGGTGCCGAAACTCTTTTCCACGCTATGCACAGCCAGATAACCCGGCCGCTTGATCAGGCGGGGCGCACCGCTGCCGTTGGTGGCGGGGCTTGTCCTGGGTGCAGGCTTGGGAACTGTCTTGGGAGCCGCATTGGGTGCCTCTGCGCGCTCACGCGGCCGTTCGGCATGAGTCGGTTCGACCCCGGGCTGCGATGGCTCGAG
>JAQSDT010000487.1 GCA_029946075.1 bacterium
AGGCTTTCAGCCGGTCCGGCGCCGTCGTCGCCATCACCTTGAGCTTGCGGGCGTCGACATGCGGACCGACGGACACGGGATAATCGAACATGACGTCGACGCGCCCGGCGATGAGGTCGTTGAGCGCCGGCGCGCTGCCCCGGTACGGCACGTGCTGCATCTCGATCCCGGCGACGGACTTGAACAGTTCGGCGACCAGATGCGTCGCGGTGCCGACGCCGGACGAGCTGAACGTCACCTTGCCGGGATTCGCCTTCGCATAGGCGATGAATTCCTGCACGGTGTTGTACGGCGCGCCGTGGAAGGCGACGAACAGGTTCGGGCTTTCGCCGACCAGATGCACCGGCAGGAACGTCGTCAGCGGATCGTAGGAAAGGTTTTTCCGCAGCGTGACGTTGGCCGCCATGGTGCCCTGCGTTCCATAGATCATCGTGTAGCCATCGGGCTTCGAGCGCGCGACCTGCTCGGTGCCGACGGTGCCGCCACCGCCGCCGCGATTGTCGATCAGGACCGTCTGGCCGAGCGTCTTTCCCATCTCTTCGGCCACGATGCGGGAGGTGGTGTCGGTGATGCCGCCGGGTGCAAACGGTACGACCCAGGTAATCGGGCGGTTCGGAAAATCTTCGGCAAATGCGGGAGCAACAAAGGCAAGGGACGCAGACAGGATCGCGAGCAACACATTGCGCTTCGTCATGAAATTCCGCCCTGCAAAATTTATGTTCTTCTTGGAGAACTTTGTGCGGCGAAGATGACGTTTTTCGGATCGGAAAGCCATGCGGCAAAACTGGTCTACGCCTTGATCAACTCCATCACGGCTGCCGCAAACGCTTCCGGCGCCTCCTGCGGCACATTATGGCCCGCGCCGCGGACAATTCGATGGATACGGCGCGAGGTGAATTTGGCAGCGCTGGCACGGCCGTCGCTGGCAGGGAGCACGCCGTCCTTGTCGCCATCGAGCGTTACCGCCGGCACAGTGATCGGCGGCAGCGCGGCGAGCCTGCGCTGCAGGTCCGCATAGGCGGGATCGCCGGCCGCCTGACCGAAGCGATGGCGGTAGCTGTGAATGACCACATCGACGAAATCGGGATTGTCGTGCGCGGCGGCGCTGCGCTCGAACGTCGCGTCGTCGTAATCCCACTCCGGCGACCACTGGTCCCACAAGATGTCGGCGATCTCCCGCCGGTTGGCGGCAAGCCCGGCGCGGCCGCGCTCGAGCTGAAAATAGAATTCGTACCACAGCGCGACTTCGTATTTCGGATGGATCGGCACCGGCGCGCGTGTCAAATCCTGGATCAGATAGCTGTTGACGGTCACCATGCCGCTGAAGCGCTCCGGCCACAGCGCTGCCGCGACGCAGGCCGCACGGCCTCCCCAATTATGCCCGCCGATAATGGCGCGCTTGATGCCGAGCGCATCCATCAGCGCGATCACGTCGGCGCCGATCGCGGCTTGCTCGCCGGAGCGCGGCGTCGCGGCATCGCGAAACCGCGTGTCACCGAAGCCGCGGAGACAGGGAACGATGACGCGGCAGCCACGCGCCGCCAGTTCCGGCGCGACGTCGACGTAGCTGTGAATGTCATAGGGAAAGCCGTGCAGCAGGATCACGGGCGGTCCGGCCGCCGGCCCCGCTTCGTAATAGGCTATGTTGAGAACGCCGGCATCGACACGCTTCAATGGCTCCATCCGGCGCAACGACGGCGTACGCCTGCCTTGCGCAAACGCACTCGTCGCGACGCCCGACAAGGCCGCACCCAGCAGCAGCCTGCGCTTTCGGTCGACATGGTCAGCCATCGGCTATGCCTTGATCAACTCCATCACCGCCCCCGCAAACGCCTCGGGCGCTTCCTGCGGCAGATTGTGACCGATGTCCGGCAACACGCGATGATCGCGACGCGCGGTGAATTTCGAGGCACTGGCGCGGCCGTCGGTCGCCGCGATGACGCCATCGCCTCCGCCATCGAATGTGATCGTCGGCACCGTGATCACGGGCAGCGCGGCCAGCCGCCGCTCAATATCGGCGTATTGCGGATCGCCTTCGGCCAGACCGAAGCGGTGGCGATAGCTGTGGATCACCACGTCGACGTAATCGGGGTTATCGAAGGCAACCGCCGTGCGCGCATAGCAGGCGTCGTCGAATTTCCAGGTCGGCGACCACTGCGCCCAGAGGATTTTGGCGATCTCGCGACGGTTGGCGGCGAGCCCGGCGCGTCCGCGCTCGATCTGGAAGTAATACTGGTACCACAACGCCACTTCGCGCTCGGGCCGCATCGGCACCATCGCATTGGCGATGTCCTGGATCAGATAGGAATTGACGCAGACCAGTCCGATGCAGCGCTCCGGCCACAGCGCCGCGCCGACGCAGGCCGCCCGGCCGCCCCAGTCGTAGCCTGCGAACACCGCGCGCTTGATGGACAGCGCGTCCATCAGCGCCATCATGTCTGCGCCTATGGCGGCCTGCTCGCCCGAGCGCGGCGTTGCGGCATCGCGAAACCGGGTGGCACCGTAGCCACGCAGATAGGGAACGATGACCCGGCAGCCCTGTGCTGCCAAAAGCGGTGCGACGTCGACGTAAGTGTGAATGTCATACGGAAAGCCGTGCATCAGCATCACGACCGGCCCATCAACAGGTCCGGCCTCGTAATAGGCGATGTTGAGCGGGCCGGCATCGATCTGCCGCAACGGCTCCAGGCGTTTCGACGACGGCGCGCGCGTGGCGGGAACGGGCTCGGTCAAGGTCAACTCCCTCGTTAGGCGCCACCATAGGACACGGGTGCCTGTCGATGAAGCAATTCCGGCGCAGGGCTGTGCGCGAATGTCATCATGACGGTTCCCGGATTCGGCGATACAGTACCGTCAGCGGCCGTTGCCGCAGACGGGGCATGCCATGTTGCGCTTCCTGGTCGTTTCGCTTGCCGTCGCCGCGGCCGTGCCGGGTTCGCCGGCAGTCGCACAGGTGCAGTTGCGCAGCGAGTGCCTCGCCATGGCGGATGGGCCGCAGCGCGCCATGCCGGTGAGCTACCGCCGAACCGCCGCCAAGGCCGAGGACGTCGCCATCACCTATGCCGGGCATTCCACCTATTATCTCGACACCCCCGGCGGCGTGCGGATCGCCACCGATTTCAACGGCGCCTACCGGACCGGGCGGCTGCCCGACGTCGTCACCATGAACCGGGCGCACTCGACACATTATACCCTGTTCCCCGATCCAAAGATTCCGCACGTGCTGCACGGCTGGGGCGAAAAGGACCAGCCGGCGCTGATCGGCAAGCGCGTCGAGGACGTTTATATCCGCAACGTGACGACCGACATCCGCCGCTACTATGGCGACGGCGTCGGCGGCGAGATGATCAAGGACGCCAATTCGATCTTCATCTTCGAGGTCGCCGGCCTCTGCATCGGCCATCTCGGCCATTTG
>JAQSDT010000488.1 GCA_029946075.1 bacterium
GCTATGGCGGCTTCACCTCGGCCCGGGAAACCACCCATCTCGGCGAGCAGGCGCTGCTGACGGATCTGGCGCCCGACCAGATCGCGGCGCTGGCCGAGCTCTCGACCATGCGTCGCTACGAGGCCGGCCAGCGCATCGTCAGCGCCGGCGAGCCGGCCAATTCGCTGTTCTTCCTGCAGAGCGGGATGGTCAGCGTGAAACTGCCGAGCGGCGTACGGCTGGCCTCACTCGGTCCCGGCATGGAGTTCGGCGAGATGGCCATCATTGAGAAGAAGCGCAGCGCCGACGTCTGGGCTGATACGCCGGTGAGGTGCCTCGAACTGCCGCTCGACAGTTTCGACGACTATCGCCAGTTGCATCCGCAGATCGCGATGAAGGTCATGCGGAATCTGTCGACGCTGCTGGCGCGACGTCTGATCCTCGCCAACGCCAAGGTCGATCTGCTCAGCGCGTATTGATGGCCGAGGCCAACAACTTCCCGGCTTGCCGGGTCGCTTCGGCAAACGATGCCTGTTTCGGTGCGTTCTGCGCAAAGCAGCGCTTGTAGGCATCTTCGCCCTGTTGCCGGAGATTACCGAGCTTGTCGTACGCTTTCTTGCCGATCTTCCCGAACCGGAAGTCGTCGGCGGCCTGTTCCGCCTTCTTGTCACAACCGGTACGGATCGCGGTGCAGGCGGGGACTTCGACTTTCGGCGTGATCGAGCCGTAGGCGACGTAGACCTTGCCGCCAGATATCGCCGACACGAACACCTGGTCGGCCGCATCGGGGACTTCGGACTGAGTGCGCCCCGCCAGCATGGCGTACGCAAAGCTTGCGCCGGCGGGCTTGGTGACGGGCAGGGAGCTGAATCTCACCACCGCAGCGCCACTCGCGATCGCCTGGGTGTAGAAACTCTCGTCCTTCAGGGCGGCGCCGATCTTTTGCGGTACGTTCTTGCTGTCCTTGCCCCACCAATCCCTGTGGGCGCGCAGCCAGCGCTCGAACAGCGTCTGAGTGGTGACGATGATGTGCGCTTTTGGCGCGACATACTTGCCGTCGGAGCCGTCCTGGCCCGCCTTCTCGCCATTACGGCCGAGCAGGGCGTCGAAGCGCAGGCCGTCGAGCATGCCGAAACCCTCGTCGCCCTTGTAGAAAGTATCGATGTGGAGCTGTGCTGCTCCAAAGCCGTCGCGGCCGGACTCTCCGACAATGGCGCGTATCAGCGCCCCGAGATCGGCGGTCGCGGCATCCTCGGCTTTGCGCGCGGTCTCATCCGCGTTGCTGGCATCGTAGATCGTGGAGATTTTTTCGATCGCGGCGTCGCGCGCGGCAATGTAGCGGTCTTCCGCGGCGTTGGCCGGCGGTGCGGCGACGGCGGCCGACGTGAGAAAAGCGGAGACGAACAGCGCGAGAAGGGCAGAGAGGGCATTGTGCATGTGCGGTGGTCGATCGTAGCCGCCGTCCGGTTCAATCGAGGCCGCTGACATCCCGAAGGGACTACCTGGGCGCTTGCCAAGTTCCCGCGTTGTGCAAAGATTGCAACGCAAGCCGTCAGAGCGAGCGCGTGGTTCCGTCGAGCGGAGGATTGCCTTGAGCGAGTCCATTCATCCCAGCGCGCCGCACCATTTGCCGTCCTTCATCACTGCGCCCGGCGACACCGACGTTCTGATGATCGTGGTCGGGATCATGCTGATCGGCGCCGTCGTCGCAGTCGGCAATCTGTACCTGCACCTGCACACGCTGCCGGAGCGGATGGCGCACAGGACGCACAAGCTTCAGTTCGAAATCGTCGCCGTGCTCGGGCTGCTGGCGTTGTTCACGCACAACCATCTGTTCTGGGTGATCGGCCTGTTCCTCGCGATGATCGATCTGCCGGATTTCCTCTCGCCGCTGCGCAGGATTGCCGGCTCGGTCGAGAAGATGGCAGGCATTCCGCCAGAACCGGATCCCGCCGAGCCGCTGGCTGAAACGGCTGCGCATCAAGACGAGACGACGACCACTGGCGTCTCTACCAGGGAGGCGCAGGGTCATGCTTGAGATCATCCTCTGCTCGCTCGTGACGATCTTGCCGGACTATCTCTATCGCCGTTATCGGCAGGGCAAACGCTTCGGCCACGAGATCACATTGTATTCGGTCTGGTTCGAATTGCGATTTGGCATCATCACCTGCCTGATGCTCACGGTCGCGCTGATCACGATGATCTTTTACTATCATCCGTCGACGACGTCGGCGACGCTGTACTTCCGCTCCGTTCCGATCGTTCCCGAAGTGACCGGCCGCGTAGCTGAGGTCAATGTTGATCTGAGCGCGCCGGTCAAGCAGGGCGACGTCATCTTCAGGCTTGACGGCGCCAAGCAGGAAGCCGCGCTGCTCACGGCAAGGCGCAAGATCGCCGAAGTCGATGCCGCGATGCTGGCGGCGCAGGCCGATGTCATGAAGGCGGAAGGCCAGATCCAGCAGGCCCAGGGGGACTATCAGCAGGCGACCGATGAGCTGAACACCAAGCGGGATCTCCAGCAACGCAATCCCGGTATCGTCCCGCAGCGTGACATCGAGAAACTCCTCGTACTGCAGACGGGTCGGCAGGGCGCCCTTGATGCCGCCAACGCTGCGAAACAATCCGCGTCGATCCGCGTGACTGCGCTTCTGCCTGCCGAGAAAGCAAGCGCCGAGGCGGCATTGGCCGAAGCGCAGGTCGATCTGGACAAGATTTTTATTCGCGCCGGCGTCGATGGGCGCGTGGAGCAGTTCGGGCTGCGTCCGGGTGATGTCGTCAACCCGATGATCCGATCCGCCGGCGTCCTGATTCCTGACGGCGCCGGACGACGTGTGCTGGCGGCAGGCTTTGGCCAGATCGAAGCCCAGGTCATGAAGGTCGGAATGGTCGCCGAGGCCACCTGCATTTCCAAACCGTGGACGGTCATTCCGATGGTCGTGACCGGCGTGCAGGACTACATCGCCGCCGGCCAGTTCAGGGGCGGTGAGCAACTGATCGAAGCGCAGAACACCGGGCGTCCGGGCTCCATCCTCGTTTTCATGGAGCCGATCTACAAGGGCGGGCTGGAAGGCGTGACGCCCGGCAGCAGCTGCATCGCCAACGCCTATACCAGCAACCACGAACGGATCGCGTCAGGGAAGGTCGGTTCGTTCAAGAGCTTCGCTCTGCACGTCGTGGACGCCACCGGCGTCGTGCACGCGCTGCTGCTGCGGATCCAGGCCTTGCTGCTGCCGGTCAAAACGCTGGTGCTCAGCGGGCATTGAGCTGCCCGCGTCGCCTCCGGAAGCTCAGCCCCGGCCGCGGTAGGGGGCGACGCCCTGTTCGGGCACCCACATGCCCTTGGGTAGCTTGCCGGTCTGCCAGAATACGTCGATCGGAATGCCGCCGCGCGGATACCAGTAGCCGCCGATGCGCAGCCATT
>JAQSDT010000489.1 GCA_029946075.1 bacterium
GAGGAAACCGGCCTGATCGAGGAGATCGGGACATGGGTGCTGCGCACCGCCTGCGCGGAAGCGGTGACCTGGCCCGCGCATGTGCGCGTCGCCGTCAACGTCTCGCCGATCCAGTTCAAGTCGGAAACGCTGGCGCTGAAGGTAGCCTCCGCGCTCGCCGATACCGGGCTCGATCCGCGCCGGCTGGAGCTGGAGATCACCGAGGCGGTGCTGATCGCGGACGACGATGCCGCGCTGACGACGCTGAACCAGCTTCGTGCGCTCGGCGTCCACATCGCGCTCGACGATTTCGGAACCGGCTATTCGTCGCTGCAATATCTGCAGCGCTTCCCGTTCGACAAGATCAAGATCGACCGTTCCTTCGTCAAGGAAGTGACGCGCAACGCTTCCTCCGCTTCGATCATCCGCGCCGTCGTCAGCATCGCCGCCGACCGCAACATGATCACGACGGCCGAAGGCGTCGAGACGCTGCACCAGCGCGAGACCGTGCAGAATCTCGGCTGTACCCAGATGCAGGGCTATCTGTTCAGCGCGGCGCGTCCGGCCCACGAAATCCGCGCACTGCTGGCGCCGGGCAGGGAAGGCGTCGCGGCGTAGCGATTCAGCCATATTTCTTGACGCGTTTTCTTCACGCGAACCGGCATCCGCCCCGGATCAAGTCCGAGGGCATGCTCCGCTTGAAAATGCTTCCGCGCCGCGTCGGCGCGTTTGCCGCTTTACTTTTTGGGAGGGCGGCAATTATAGGCCCGGCGGAACCCGGCGGCCTGCGCGTCTTCCTCGGAACAGAACCAGCGATCCGGATTGGTGAGGCCGGGATAGGATCGGCAGGCCTGCAGATGATAGATGCCGAGGTTCCCGGTGACGCGGGCGCGCACGGCAAACTTGCCCTTGATGTTGCAGCTGCCGGGCATCACGAGTTCCTCGGGGAAGAGCACCTCGCGGATCTCACGGTCGCGGTCGGCGCGGCAGGACGCGCCGAGCAGGGCGCCGTCTTTCTTGCCGAGGCGAAAATCGCGCGGCGCGGCGAAGCAGCCCTTCCACAATCCCTGACGGTCTTCCCTGGCGCGGGTCTGGTCGGCCGCAAGGCGCGTGGAGCCCTCGGTGCCGACGCCAAAGCCCTTGCGCACCACCAGTTGGCTGAGGGGCGTGGCTTCGCCATCGACCTTGCATGCACCGACGCGGCGCTTCTTGAAGGTCGGGTCCGCGCCGAGATCGTCGCAGCGCACCTGCCGGCCGCCGATCAGTTTGGTGAGTTGCTCGCGCGCCTCGATGCCGCAGGTCCAGCTGTCGGCGCGCTCGTCGATGCAGAGCTGGTCGACGGCAGGCGTATCGATGCCGTCGAGCCTGAAGGTGACGTTGCCGAGCTGAAGCGTGCCGCCGTCCCGGACGGTGGCTGTGGCGGCCGGGCTCATCGTGACCGGCAGAACCGAAAGCAACGCCGCACCTAAAAGAATTCGCAACCGCATCTGTTTCACTTCAAAGCCACTTTCGTATCTGCGCGCGCTTTCTATCATAAGCCCGGCTGATTGAACCAAGATGGCGGCGCTAATCGGGGAGGGTGTGGAGAAAACAATCGGGGTTGCCGGCATCATGCCAAACGCCGCATTGACTTCACGAGAACAAAATAGGAACAATGTCGCCCGCCGTCCAGCTGAGAATTCCCATGCCGTCTTCCTTCCAGCCGATCCCCGAGACCGACGACGCGCTGGAATCCGCGGTCAATCAGGCGATTTCAGCCTGCGGCGGCGATCTGCGGGCGACGATCCGCGCGCTGATCGTCGCCAACGAGTATCTGGAAACCGAGGTCGGCGAACTGATGAAAGCGGTATCCCACGCCTATGCGCGGGGCCGGTTCAACAGCTATTCGGGGTGAGGGATCGCGGGGCCGGGCGACCGCCCGACACGAGACCGTTGCCTCCATCGATTTTTGCTGTACGACGGGTGGGTTAGCCGCGTCCCGCACGTCACCTTGCGGGGAGGATCCTGCCCCAAGCCTTACAGCAACAAGCTCAAGCAAGAAGCACATGTTCAAGAGAATTCTGATCGCAAATCGCGGCGAGATCGCCTGCCGGGTCATCAAGACTGCGCGCCGGATGGGGATCGAGACGGTCGCGGTGTATTCCGAAGCCGACCGCGACGCGCTGCATGTCGAGATGGCCGATGACGCCGTGCTGATCGGCCCGCCGGCAGCCAGCGAGAGCTATCTCCTGATCGACAAGATCATCGAGGCCTGCCGCAAGACCGGCGCGCAGGCGGTGCATCCCGGCTACGGATTCCTGTCCGAGCGCGAGGCGTTTCCGCGCGAGCTGGAAGCCGCCGGCATCGTCTTCATCGGCCCCAATCCCGGCGCGATCGCCGCGATGGGCGACAAGATCGAATCCAAGAAGGCGGCCGCCAAGGCCAACGTCTCGACGGTGCCGGGGCATCTCGGCGTGATCGACGACGAGAAGCACGCGGTGAAGATCGCCGACGAGATCGGCTATCCCGTGATGATCAAGGCTTCCGCCGGCGGCGGCGGCAAGGGCATGCGCATCGCGCATTCGAAGTCGGAAGTCGCCGAAGGTTTCAACCTCGCCAAGGCCGAAGCCAAAGCCTCGTTCGGCGACGACCGCGTCTTCATCGAAAAATTCATCGTCGATCCCCGCCATATCGAAATCCAGTTGCTCGGCGACAAGCATGGCAACGTGATCTATCTCGGCGAGCGCGAATGTTCGATCCAGCGCCGCAACCAGAAGGTCATCGAGGAAGCGCCGTCGCCGCTGCTCGACGAAACCACCCGCCGCAAGATGGGCGAGCAGGCGGTCGCACTGGCGAAAGCCGTGAATTACGATTCCGCCGGCACTGTCGAGTTCGTGGCCGGCCAGGACAAAAGCTTCTACTTCCTCGAAATGAATACGCGTTTGCAGGTCGAGCATCCCGTCACCGAACTGATCACCGGCATCGACCTCGTCGAGCAGATGATCCGTGTTGCCGCCGGCGAGAAGCTGGCGATTGCGCAGAAGGACGTCACGCTGACCGGCTGGGCGGTGGAATCGCGCGTCTACGCCGAAGACCCGTTCCGCAACTTCCTGCCCTCGATCGGACGGCTGGTGAAATACCGGCCGCCCGCCGAAGCCAGCCATAACGGCATCACCATCCGCAACGACACCGGCGTGCAGGAAGGCGGCGAGATCTCGATCCATTACGATCCGATGATCGCGAAACTCGTGACGCACGCGCCGTCGCGCGCCGCGGCCATCGAGGCGCAGTCGACCGCGCTCGATGCGTTCTATGTCGACGGCATCAGGCACAACATTCCGTTCCTGTCGGCGCTGATGAGCCATCCGCGCTGGCGCGAGGGCAAGCTCTCGACCGGCTTCATTGCCGAGGAATTCCCGAAGGGCTTTTCCGCGCGTCCG
>JAQSDT010000490.1 GCA_029946075.1 bacterium
AGATCAAGGCCCATCATGTTCATGACGATGAACACGATCGCCAGCACCAGCGGCACCGACATCGCGACCACGATGCCGGTGCGCCAGCCGAGCGCCAGGAACGAGACGAACAGCACGATCGCCAGCGCCTCGATGAAGGAGCGCACGAATTCGCCGACGGCGTGCTCGACGACCTTGGGCTGGTCGGCGATCTGCTGGACGTCGATGCCCTGCGGCACCGCCTTCATGAAGTCGTCGGTCGCCTTGCCGACTTCCTTGCCGAGCTCGAGGATGTTGGCGCCCTTGGCGGTGACGACGCCGATGCCGAGCGCAGCCTTGCCTTCCTGCCGCGCGATGAAGGTCGGCGGATCGACGAAGCCATGGGTGACGGTGGCGATATCGCCGAGGCGAAACACCCGGCCGTTGCTCTCCACGGGGGATTCGGCGACGGCCTTGGCGCCGTCGAGCGCGCCGGTGACGCGCAGCGGCACGCGCTGCGACGAGGTCTCGACCGTGCCTGCGGGAGTGACGTTGTTCTGCTTGGCGAGCGAATCGAACAGCGCCTGAGGCGTGATGCCCAGCGTCGCCAGCTTGGCGTGGGAGAACTCGACGAAGATGCGCTCGTCCTGGGCGCCGTAGAGATTGACCTTGGTGACGCCGTTCACCTTCAGCAGCCGCTGGCGCAGGCCTTCGGCGGTCTTCTTCAGCTGCGCGTAATCGGCGCCCTCGCCGGTCATCATATAGAGAATGGAATCGACGTCGGAGAATTCGTCGTTGACGGTCGGGCCGAGCAGGCCTGCGGGCAACTGGCCCTGCACGTCGGCCAGTTTCTTGCGCAGCAGGTAAAACAGATAGGGCACATCCTTCGGCGGCGTCGAATCCTTGAAGGTGACCTGCATCGCCGTGAACGACGGCTTGGAGTAGGTCTGCACCTTCTCGAAGTACGGCAGTTCCTGCAGCTTCTTCTCGATGGGGTCGGCGACCTGGGTCTGCATCTCCTGCGCGGTGGCGCCGGGCCAGATCGCGGAGACGTTGACCACCTTTACCGTGAAGAACGGGTCCTCAGCGCGGCCGAGCCGCTGATAGGAGAAGAACCCGGCGACGCCGAGCGCGATCATCAGGAACAGAACCAGCGTCGGATGGCTGACCGCCCAGCCCGAGAGATTGAAGCGCTTCATGTCACTCTCCAGAAATCAACCATCTGTGGGTCATTCCGGGCGGGTCCGAAGGACCAGACCCGGAATCTCGAGATTCCCCGATGCGCGGTTGCGCATCTGTGGTTCGCGTCTTCGACGCGCCCCGGAACGACAGGAACTAGAACGACAGCGACGAGACGACCCGGACCTTTTGCGCCGGATCGAGCTTCTGCACGCCGAGCGCAACCACTTTGGCGCCCTCGTTGACGCCGCCGGAGATCACGACAGCGTTGCTCTCATAGGATTTCACCACGACCGGCTGCAGCTTCAGCGCACCGGAATCGTCGACGATGTAGAGCGAGGGGTTGGCGCCCTGGCTGAACAGCGCCGACAGCGGCAGCTTGGCGACGCGCTCGGTCGCCGCATCGGCCAGCGTCAGGGTCGCGGTCATGCCGAGCGAGACCTTGTCGTCGGCTTCCGGCAGCGAGAATTTGGCCAGATAGGTGCGCGTCGCGGGATCGGCCGACGGCGCGATCTCGCGCAGCTTCGCCGTGTATTTCTTTTCGGCGTCCGACCAAAGCGTCACGGTGGCGGTACCCGACTTGGCGCGGCCGACCAGCGTTTCGGGGATCGCAACCACCGCTTCCTTTTCGGCAAAGCGCGCGACGCGAATAGCGGTCTGGCCGGAGGCCACGACCTGGCCCGGTTCGATCAGCGTCGCGGTGACGACGCCGCGGGTATCGGCGAGCAGGTTTGCATAAGAGAGCGAGTTCTTGGTCAGTTCGACCGAGCGTTCGGCGCGATTGAACCGCGCACGGGCTTCGTCGGCCGCGGCGCGGCTCTGGTCCATCTGCGCTTCGGTGGTCCAGCCTTTTGCACGCAGATCCTTGGCGCGCTGTTCGGAAGCGCTCGCCTGCGCCAGGACGCCGGTGGCGGCGCGATATTCGGCCTCGGACTGCTCGGCCTGCAGTTTCAGATCGACCTCGTCGAGCGTGGCCAGCGGCTGGCCGATATCGACGGTCTGGCCGACCTCGACCAGGCGCTTGGCGACCTTGCCCGGAACCCGAAAACCCATGTCGGTTTCGACCCGGGGCCGGATGGTGCCGACAAAGCTGCGCTCGGGGGTTTCAGCCGCGTACCGGACGCTGGCGACCAGAACGGGACGCCCGGGGGCTGCGGTTTCGGCTGCTTTCTCGTTGCAGCCGGCCAATGCGAATACCGCAAAAGCCAGCGAGGCGCCTGTCAGAAGCTTGTAATAATTGGAGAAAATGGACCGGGCGAACATCGGGACACTCCATCGCGGGATCTGATGAGGAGTGTGGAATGTTCACTGACGAATGTCAATAATCGTCAGTAGACACCATTTCGTGAGTGCAAACGTGATGAACAGGGGATTGCGCGGCCGCGGAAAGCACCCTTGGCCTGTTCTCCTTCTCTCTGAACCGTCCCGGCTTTTGGATCGCGGTCGCGGCAACGGAGATTGCATCGGCGGTCATTCGCCGCCGCGGCGTCAACTCAGTCGGCCAACTGAAACCGCTCGAAGCGATCGAGCTCTTCCTCGATGCGGCGCTTGTAGTCCGGGCGTACGGTCTTCGCGGCGCCTTTGGCAGCGCCCTTGCCGACCCAGCTCCATTTCTGCATCAGCAGCTTTTTGTTCTGGCGGTCGGTCTTGAGATCGATGGCGGCCACGATGTCCTCGCCGACCAGCACCGGCAACGCGAAATAGCCGAACTGGCGCTTCTCCTTCGGCACATAGGCCTCGAAACGGTGGCCGTAGTCGAAGATCAGCTCGGTGCGCTTGCGCTGGATGATCAGGGGATCGAACGGCGAGAGGATGTGAACGAGGCCATCGCCCTCGCCCGCCGCCGATCCGTTGGTCTCGAGCACTTCCGGCTGTGCCCAGTGCTCGTGCTTGCCGGCGCCGTCGAGCGCGACGGGAACGAGTTCCCCGCGGCGCATGCGCGCCGTGATGAGGCGATGGACGGCGGCCTTGCTCGGCGCATCGAGATGGCAGATCGAATCCAGGCTGACGACGCCCTGCGAGCGCAATGCGCGATCGAGCAGATAGGCGGTGATGTCGGCCGTCGAGGCGGCCTTCGGCAGTTTCTCCCAGCCGAAATGCCGCGCCATCAACTCATAGGTCTTGAGCATGCCGGTGCGTTCGGAGATCGTGACGTCGCCGGCATAGAAGGCCAGCTGCAGCGCGCGCTTCGAGGGCTTGCGGCTTTGCCACAGATGCTCCTTCTCGGTCAGCACGTCGTCCTCGATGTCGCGGATCGT
>JAQSDT010000491.1 GCA_029946075.1 bacterium
CGAAGCGATACCCATCATGGGTCTGCGTAGGAATTGATGGGTATCGCTTCGCTCCGCCCATCCTACGATTTCACCTTCATCCAATCGTCGTAAAACCTTCGACGGCCAGTCAAACTCGGCAGGCACACCATCGTCATGATTCGACGAGGGTGCTTCGATGCCGATTGCGATACGCGCCGCCGCGGCCCTTGACCGGCGTCAGTTGCTCTTGCGCTCGGCGGCGACCGTTGCGGTCGCCGGGCTCGGCAGCATCGCGAGGCCCAGTCTCAGCCGCGCCGCCGATCGGCCGCTGATCTCCGGCGGCATTCAGTCGGGCGACGTGTCGGCCAATTCCGCCGTGGTCTGGGCGCGCGCCGACCGGCCCGCGCGCATGCAGGTCGAGTGTTCGACCGTCGAAAGCTTCAGGAGCATCATCCGCACCGCGACGGCGGACGCATTGCCGGGCAGCGACTTCACCTCAAAAGTCCTGCTCGACGGATTGCCGCCGGGACAGGATATTTTCTACCGCGTGCGGTTCGACGACATCAGCGAAAGCGGCATCGCAGGCGAAACGCAGATCGGTCATTTCCGCACCGCGCCGGCGATCCGCAGCAACATCTCGTTTGCATGGTCGGGCGATACCGCGGGGCAGGGCTGGGGCATCGACGTGAGCCGCGGCGGCATGCGCACCTACCGCACCATGCTCGACAACCGCCCCGATTTCTTCATCCATTCCGGCGACCATATCTATGCGGATTGTCCGGTGGAGCGCGAGCTGAAGCTGCCTGATGGCGAGATCTGGCGCAACATCGTCACCGAACAGAAATCGGTGGTCGCCCACAGCCTCGAGCAGTACCGCGCCAACTACAAATACAATCTGCTCGACGACAACGTCCGCGCCTTCAACGCCGAAGTCCCGATGTTCGCGCAATGGGACGACCATGAGGTCACCAACGACTGGTCGCCGGCCGGCACCCACGACGACAGCGGCTACGCCGAGGACGGCACGTCGCTGATGGTGGCGCGGGCGAAAAAGGCGTTCCTCGAATTCATGCCGATACGCGCCGCGCCGGAGCGGGACGGGCGGATCTACCGCAAGATCGCCTACGGCCCGCTGCTCGACGTCTTCATGATCGACATGCGCAGCTACCGCGACTCCAGCTGGAACCGGGGCGAAGACCCCGGCGACACCTGCATTCTCGGTTCGGCGCAACTGGCCTGGCTGAAGCGCGAACTCGTCGCCTCCAACGCGACCTGGAAGGTGATCGCCGCCGACATGCCGATCGGCCTGATCAGCGAGGACGCGGTGGCGCTCGGCGATGGCCCGCCGCAGCGGCGCGAGCACGAGATCGCCGATTTGCTGTCCTTCATGAAACGCGCCGGCATCCGCAACACCGTCTGGCTGACGGCGGACATGCACTACACCGCGGCGCATCACTACGATCCGAACCGCGCGGTCTACCAGGATTTCGAACCGTTCTGGGAGTTCGTCTCCGGTCCCTTGCATGCCGGCACCTGGGCGCCCGCAGAACTCGACAACACCTTCGGGCCGAAGGCGATGTACCAAAAGGGCTGCAGCGCGGAGCAGGGCGAGAACCTCGCCCCCTGTTTCGGGCTGCAGTTTTTCGGCCGCGTCGATATCGACGGAAAGACCGGGGTGATGACGGTAACACTCAAGGACGTCGACAACCGCGATTTGTGGTCGGTCGATATCGAGCCCCGCATGGACGCGCGGCCGGGTCAGATCATGGCGCAGCACATCTGAGAGACAAATTGGTTTTGGTCATGGCCGGGCTAAAGCGCGAAGCGCGTCTTCGCGCTAGGTGTCCCGGCCATCCACGCCTTGCTTGGCGGCCAAGACGTGGATGCCCGGCACAAGGCCGGGCATGACGACGGATGGTTCCGAGGTCGGACGCGTCAGGGCGTGACGTACAAATAGCCGCCGCCGACCAGCAGGATCGACAGCAGCAGGGCAATCGCCAGCACGGCGACGGAAATTCCCAGCAGTCCGTGGCTGTCCAGCCACCTTTGTAACGCCCTGCCAAACATCGTTCTAACCTGATCTTGATTTGCCCCGCCCTCGGCGGACCGGCTATTCCATAGCGGCCTATTCCCCTCAATGAAATACCGTTGACGCGGCCCGCGCTACGCCTGCGCCGCTTTTTCCTGTCCCGGAGCCATCATGGAACCACTGCACACCCAAGGTATCAGCCTGCCCAAGCTCGGCCTAGGCACGTTTCGCATGCAGGGCGATGCCTGCCGCGTCGCGGTCGAGAGCGCCCTGGCGCTGGGTTATCGCCACCTCGACACCGCCGAGATGTACGGCAACGAGGAAGCCGTCGGCGCCGGCATCGCCGCTTCGGGGGTCGCCCGCAAGGACATTCACGTCACCACCAAGGTCTGGAACGAGAACCTGGCGCCGGATGCGATGCGGCGGGCGTTCGATGTCTCGCTGCAGAAGCTGCGCCTCGACCAGATCGATCTCTATCTGGTGCACTGGCCGGCGCCGCGGATGAACCTGCCGCAGATGTTCGAGACCCTGATGCGGCTGAAACAGGAAGGCCGCGTCAGGGCCATCGGCGTCGCCAATTTCAACATCGCGCTGCTCAAGACCGTGGTCGACGAGATCAAGGCGCCGATCGCCTGCAACCAGGTCGAATACCACGTGATGCTGGACCAGACCCGGCTGCTTCAATTTCTTAACGCGAAATCGATTCCGTTGGTGGCCTATTGTCCGCTGGCACAGGGGCGGGTGGCGTCCAATGACGTGCTTGAGAAAATCGGCCGCAAGCACAATGCCAGCGCCGCCCAGGTGGCGCTGAAATGGCTGCTGGACCAGGACGGCGTCTCGGCCATTCCCAAGGCCTCGCGAGCCGAGAGCCAGCAGGCCAATCTCGGCGCCCTCGAGGTCAATCTGGACGACGCTGACCGCAACGCCATCGCGGCCTTGCCGAAGGACAAGCGGTGTGTAAATCCCGGCTTCGCGCCGGCTTGGGATTGATCTGGGATTGATTTGGGATCGGCACCGATTCCCGGACTTTTCCGTCCGCCGGAATTCGGGTTTTCGCTACACACGGGCTGCCCGCCGGTCCATACTGGTGGGCATCAAAGGGAGGTCTATCAATGCGTGAAGCTGTTATCGTTTCCTATGCACGTACGGGGCTGGCAAAGTCCGGCCGCGGCGGGTTCAACATCACCCCGCCGATGTCGATGGCGGCCCACGCCATCAAGCACGCCGTCGAGCGCGCTGGCGTCGAGAAGGACTATGTCGAGGACAGCTATCTCGGCAATTGCGCCCATGGCGCCCCCAATATCGGCCGTCAGGCTGCATTGCTCGCGGGCCTGCCGAAAACGACCGGCGGCGTCTCGGTCAACCGCTTCTGTTCGTCCGGCCTGCAGACCATCGCG
>JAQSDT010000492.1 GCA_029946075.1 bacterium
CTCCGGTCACATCGAGGTCGGAGAAGATGAGATGGTGCGTGCGTCCATCGACACCTTCGATGACGGCATAAGCAGTGCCTTTCAGTTCGTCATGGAGACCGCGAGCTACCAGTCGACCCTGCACCGGGTCAGCGGCCTGGTCGCCATGCAAGGCGAAGCCAGTCAAGTCGGGCTCGCGGCCGGCGCCCGTGATCGCACGATGCATGGTTTTGATGATGTCCCCGCGGACTGAAAGATCTCGCAACGTTCCCTCTATTCCCGGCTTCAAGTTCCAGCACCCAGGAGCAACTTGCTCGGCTAGGCCAAGCCGCTCAAGCTTGGCCGCTCGCCCAATCATCAATTTTCGCAATTCAGGATCGCTATCCGGGATGCCTGGTCTGAGATCGACCACACCTGCGCCCTCATCCGAAGCGCTACGGAGGACTCGGTCGAGGCTGGTCCAGCGCTCGGCCCCGACTTCGCTCTCCAGGGCTTGGCGAATTTCCTGCTCGCTGCGCGGACCGAGTTCCAGCGTAACCCGCTCTTCGGCTCGCGCTCGCAACCCGCGACTGATGTAATCGCGACTGATGACCAAGTCCATGCCGTCATTAGCCCGACCGCGCACAAGAACGTGCACATGGGGATTGTCGGTATTCCAATGATCGACTGCCACCCAGTCCAGCCTAGTGTTGAGATCCCGTTCGGCATCGGCCATCAATTCGCGGGTGAACATGCGAAGGTCCGCCATCTCGGAGGCGTCCTCAGGCGAGACTGTGAACCGGAAATGATGCCGATCATCCTCGCACCTCTCCGTAAAAGCTTTGGTGTTGGCGCTCTCCGACGTGGCATCGAACATTTGCGCGTCGGCGCCGTCGCGGGTAACGCCCTCGCGCTTGAGATACGCGACGTGTTTTGAAAGTGGCGCGGAGCGAAATCGCGTGCCCTGATGGCGGACGATCCGAGCCATGACGACGACCCGTCGGCCTGGCGACCGCGACACAAGGGAAAGCGCTGCCCTTCGACCCCGTCCAAACGTTGAACGGCCTTTTGTCCCGCTCCCGTGTCCGAAGTCCTTGCCGGTATGCCCAGCCTTCCTCGCGGCACGCATGACCTGGCCGACAAAGCTCTTCGGACGCTTGGCACCCTGGTTGCCATGCTTGATGCGGCCAGGCCGAACATTGATCTCGTCGTCGCGGGCGCTCATGGCGCTTGGCGTGCGCGGAAGTGACGCCGACGGCGCCGGGGGCATTGAATCCATTGAGCATTGTGCCGTGAGCGCCAGCAGGCGCCATTGACCCAATCGCTAAAATACCTAAGCCAACCAACCACATGCCCTCGACGGAAGTCGGGGCTTTTATCTTGCCATCCGTGGCTCGTATCTCCCCATTCCGACTGCTTCACGTCAGAACACGCGATAAGCCACGACAGAGGGCGATGAAGCGCGATCGGTATCATTGTGATCGACTCTCGCTGGCACGACGCACGAAAAGGTTGCCTGACTGCGGCACGAGGGCCGATAGATCGACTACGGCACGGACCCATGGTTGGCGGTCTGGCCGCATACCGGGTGACGGGCGCTCTTCCGAGGAGTTGCTCGCGGTGCGCACGACGAATAGCCATGAACGAGCCGAAGTAAGTGACTGTGAGACCGCGACAATCTTCCGGCCAATCTGCTCACCAGCTATCGTCGGTGCGAGTGTCGCGAGATAGGCTTGTGTCTCGTCCGGCAGTGGTCGACCGGTCGCCAGGTGATTTTCGTAACGCCGAGGCCCCGCATTGTAGGCGGCGAGGAAGCCTGGCGCGCCGTAACGATCATGGAGTTTGCGGATGTATGCAGCACCAGCCAAGATGTTGTCGCGTGGGTCATAGGGATCGGCGCCGAGACCATATCGCGCGCGTAATTCGATCCAGGTCTTTGGCATGATCTGCATCAATCCCATGGCGCCCTTCTGTGATCGCGCTCGTAATTTGCCGTCGCTTTCGACGTACATCACTGCGCGTATCCAATGCTCCGGTACCGCGAAACGCCTGGACGCTTCGGTAACAAATGCCGCGAAGGGATTAGGTGGAGAAGCTGCAGCTTTCTGGGCGTTCGGTGCCGATCGTTCCGCGTGCGCTGCACCGCCTAAAGACATCAACGATGCAAAGAGCACGACGAAGCACACGATCGTCCCGAGAGTTCGCAAACGTGCCATCGTGCTCGTGGCCGTCAATAATGAAGCGCGCCCGCGCCGACTTAACGGCCGCTCTGGACCACCGCTGCGCGCGACGGCAGTGCGAACCTTGGCCGGGACGAAGGAATGGTCCGTGTTCTGACCCAACAAAGGAATTGCCGTGGGTTTGCGATCTGACGACATGATCAGTCACCCTCAACCGTCCAAAGAGGCTCCGCCCGTCCGACAATCGCAGTCGTCGGGAGCACGCCGAAATATCGCCCATCCAGCGAGTCCGCCGACTGCCAATTCATGAGGAAGACTTCGTCGGCCGCGATGACGCGACAGCCCTGCCAGACGGGCAGTGGTCGGCCTCTGCTATCGCGCTCGCGCGCCTCGCCCATCTCAATGGCATCGACGCTGACGGTGAGATGGTCTCTGCAAACGATCTGCCCATGCAGCGCCAGAACACGTTTCAGCATCGGCACGCCACGAGGAAGATAACCGCCATCGGCAAGGAATTTTGCGAGCGGCTCTGGAGGCTGGATCGCGACAAGTTCGGTGACGAAACGGTTGCCGTTCGGCTGTATCAGGTAGAGACCGATGGGCACGCTCGGGGAAGCGTTCCATACATAAGGTTTCGGCATCGCCCCGACCGTGGACAACAGGGCGACGGTAGACCCTAGCGTTGTGAGAAGCGTCGCCGCGCGACAATTCATGGAGCGATCCTTCGCCGATGAAGCCACGCCTGATGGCGTGAGCGCGTGTATGGCCGCGGCACTTCGTTGACAGACATGCGGTTGTGGACGTGGTGCCAATAGTCGTGCGCGGCGTCGGCCGGGTCGATGCCGAGCGCCTCGACGGCGTCGATCAGCTGCAAAACCCGTTCGACTTTGGGCCAACCAGACAGCCGCAACAGGATGTCGGCACCGGGCCTCACGTAGGGCACGGTCGCGCAGCGTTGGCCGGGCACGACAGCCAGTAGGATATCGATCCGCGAGATGATTGTGCCGAAGTCATTCGAGGTCCAGCGCACGAACGCGAAAATGCTATTCGGCGCAAACGAAAGGATGCGCCGCCTCTTATCGAGAATCTGCTCCTCGGCGGCGTGGCCGAAGCGGATCCAGTTCTCGATGCGCTTCTCAAGCCAAAGAAGTTCGACATGCGTGAGGTCGCTCATGCAGGGCCTCCCCCGCGGAGGAATTGCCGAGCCAAGAAGCCTGCAAGATGCAAGGCGAGATTTGTCTTACCGC
>JAQSDT010000493.1 GCA_029946075.1 bacterium
TTCCTGGGCTGATATCAACGGCACGCGGTTCGACGCGCTCGGCGGCGGCGGGCTCGGCTTCTCCCTGACCTCCACCTCGACGTCGAAGATCGACGCCATCGGAACCTTCGCCGGCCGCGCCGGTCTTGCCGCCGATCGCTGGTTTGTGTTTGCCAAGGCCGGCATCTCGGCGGTGCATGAAAAGCATAATGTGGCGCTCGTCGTGCAGTTTCCGCAGGTCGCACCGGCGTCCAATATTGCGGCCGGCTCGGAGCACGCTACGCCCCGATGCTCGGTTTCGGCGCCGAATATGCGTTCAGCGGCCCATGGTCGCTGCTGGCCGAATACAACTACCATCATCTCGGCGACAGGACCGTGCGGTTCACAGGCGCGACGAACAACGCGGGCGTCGTGACGCCGATCGTTGCCGATTTCGGCATCGGCCAGGCCATTCATGTCACCAAGCTAGGCGTCAACTACCGCTTCGGCGGCGTCGCCAGGGATCCGTCCTACGCGCCGGTGCCGCCGGCACAAGGCACCAACTGGACCGGCGCCTATGTCGGCGCGCAGGGCGGCTACGGCTGGGGTCGGCAGACGACGCCTGACCCCACCTTCGCATTTGCAGCTGACGTTCCGCGCCATGATGTGTCCGGCTGGCTCGCGGGCGGCACCGTCGGCGTCAACGCGCAGGCCGGCCGCTTCGTGTTCGGTGTCGAAGGCGAAATTCTCGCCACCGATATCAAGGGCAATTTCGCGTCGACGCTCGCGGTCCCCGGCGGCCCCGTTGTGACGACGACGCTGTCGAACAAGATCAACTGGCTCGGCCTTGCCACCGCGCGCGCCGGCTTCACGGTCGGCGACAAGCTGCTGGTCTACGGCAAGGGCGGTGTCGCCATCGCCGAGCAAAGCTACAACGTGGCGGCGACCCTCAACGCGCCGCCGACCAGCGTCGCGCTGTCCGGCAAGGCCGTCAGCACCGGCGTCGTCATCGGCGCCGGCGGCGAATACGCCATTGCGCCGAACTGGTCGGTCAAGGCCGAATACAATTATGTGAAAATGTTCGCGCAGGGCGTCGAATACACCGGTGTTGCGACCGGCGGCGCGTTCGCCGGCGGCACGCTGGCCGGCTTCAGCAGGGTCGAACAGGACCTGCATCTGGCGAAGTTCGGCGTCAACTACCACTTCAACCCGCAGCCGGTGGTGGTCGCGCGGTATTGAGGGTTAGCAGCACCGCCGGGACGACAAAAATCTACTTCCCTGCCGCCGCGGCCGTCACCGGCCGCACCGGATCGCCCTCGCGCAGCAGCGCGCCGGCGCGCGCCACCACGATGTCGCCCTCGACGAGCCCGCCTTCGCGGATCTCGACCTGGCCGGCCGACATCAGCCCGGTTTCCACGCGCCGCGTTTCGATCCGTCCGCGCCGCACCACCTGCACCACGGTGCCGGCGGAGCCATAGAGGATGGCGGTGAGCGGCACCGAGACGCCGCAGCTCTGCCCGGTGCGGATCTGCGCGCGGCCGGATGAATTCACTAAAAGGCGGCGGTTGGTGGTGACGCCGACGAATACCTGCGCGAGCTGGCTGTTCGGCTCCACAGTGGTCGACAGCCGCCGCACCCGCCCGTCGACCTCGCCGGCGCCGATCACCTTGATCCGCGCGGTCTGGTTCACCTGCAATTTCTGGATATCGCGCGTCGGCACCATGCCGACCAGGTCGAACTCGCTGCGCGCGATCACCGAGAACAGCGCCTCGCCCTTGGCCGACGCCATGGCGCCGACGGAAGCCGTCGTCGCCGAAACCAGCCCCGCCACCGGCGACTGCACCGTGATCTGCCCGCCCTCGGGCAACGTCAGCCGCGCCAGCACCTGGCCGGCAGTGACGCTGTCGCCCGCATCCACCAGCACCTCGGAAACCTTCAGCCCCATCCGCTCGGGCCGCACCTGCGTCTCCTCGCGCGGAATGATGGTGCCGGACACCTCGACGATATTGGCGAAACAGGCTTTTGCGGCCTTCAGCACGGTGACCGCGGCTCCCTTGGGGGCGGGCTCGGCAGGGTCATCGGCGGCGAGGGTGGGGGCGGCGAGCAGGCAAAACGCCCCCGCGGCGAACAAGGAGGCGAATTTCGGCGAGAGCGTGCGCACGGTCATCGGCATTTCATTCCCGGTTTGGGGGTATGGATATCAGAACGAATGTCGGATCGCCAATTGGCTGCGGGTAAACCCAGCCACGACGGGATTCGAGACGCAGACGATTGCCAGCGGACACTGGCAAAGCTGCTCGAAGCATGATATATATCATTGGTATCTATCAAAGGAGGCGGCACATGAGCGCCACCGCAAAGCTTTTCATGCACGGCCGCAGTCAGGCGGTGCGTCTGCCCAAGGAATTCCGCTTCGAGGGCAATGAGGTCCGGGTCAGCAGGGTCGGCGACAAGGTTATTCTGGAGCCGCTCGCGCGAACGGAAGCGGAGATCGCGGCGGTCTGGGCCGAGATCGACGCCCTGCGCAACGGTGAAGACCTGTTTCCCGAAAGGGGATTCGATGATCCGCCCTCGAAGCCCGACCCGCGGAAGTTCTTCGACTAGCACGATCCAGTAACGTGCGACTCGTGCCCGAGAACATCATCGCAAACACCGACCGAGAGATGAGACCGTGATCCGATTCCGTCCAGCAGGACCATGATCTCATGTTCTGTCTCGATACCAACATCCTGATCTCGGTCATCAATCTGCGCCCGGCGCGGATCCGCGCCCGGCTGGACGCCGAACTCGTGTCAGGGATCACGATCGGTATTCCCGCCATCGTTTTGTTCGAGATGCGCTATGGCGTGGCGAAGAGCGACCGGAGAGCCCGCAGCGAGGCCGCTCTCGAATCCTTCCTGTCGCTATCAGTCACGCCATGGTCTTTCGATCCCGAGGACGCCGAGCATGCCGGCGATATCCGCGCCGACCTTGAAAGCAAGGGCACGCCGATCGGCCAGTATGATTATCTGATCGCAGCGCAAGCCCGCCGCCGCGGCGCCACGCTGGTAACGCTCAATCGACGCGAATTCGAACGCGTGCCGGGATTGGTTGTGGTGGATTGGATGACGTGATGGATGCGGCGCTGGCAAGGTCCTAACGGCGGCTTTTGTTCGTCGCCTTCGATGCTCTCCGCCTTGGCTGGTTGGCCTGTGAGCTTGAAATTTCCTTGAAAGAACGCCCCGATTTGAGCCACGATGATATCTTTCCGGCGACAGTCCTGGCGCCTTGCTCTTTGACTGAACACTCCCAGACTATCGCGACTTTCCAGCCAAGTTTCCGCAGCGCCGCAAGGTTGCGCTTGTCCCGCTTTACGGTCTCATCGAACTTGGTCTGCCAGAATTCCTTGTTGGATGCAGGCGCGGTGCAGAATT
>JAQSDT010000494.1 GCA_029946075.1 bacterium
GAGGCGCCGCGCCCGTCGCCGGCCGCGCCGCTGCCGCGCCGTGGCAGATCATGCAGCGGATCGACCACCCCGATGCGAAGGCCGCCAATGCACAGGCGCTGCACGACCTCGAAAACGGCGCGACCGGGCTGACATTGGTGTTCGCCGGCGCCAATGGGGCGCATGGCTATGGACTGGATCCTTCCGCCGGGGCCGTCGCGCAAATCCTCGACGGCATCTATCTCGATGCCGGTATTGGTGTCGAACTTCAGATCGGCCTGCAGTCGCGGATGGCCGCCATTCACGTCGCCGAATACATCAAGGGCCGGGGTATCGAGCCTGCGGCCTGCGATATCCGCTTCGGTCTCGATCCGCTCGGATCCCGCGCGGTGCGCGGCTCCAGCCCCAACGACTGGACCGAGATCGCGGGCGCGGTCACGACCGTCGTCAAAGACCTGACGGCGATGGGTTTCAAGACCCGGCTTGCGGCTGCCGATGGACGGGTGATCCACGACGCCGGCGGATCGGAAGTGCAGGAACTGGCATACGTGCTGGCAGCCGGTGTGGCATATCTGCGCGCGATCGAACAGTCGGGCATATCGCTCGAAGGTGCGCAGGACATGGTGTACGCACGGCTCAGTGCCGATGCCGATCAGTTCCTGACGCTGGCGAAATTCCGCGCGCTGCGGCTGTTGTGGGCGCGGATCGAACAGGCCTGCGGGCTGACGCCGAAGCCGCTGTTCGTCGCCGCCGACACCGCGTGGCGGATGCTGACGCAGCGCGACCCTTACGTGAACATGCTGCGCGCGACGATGGCGACGTTCTCCGCCGGGCTCGGCGGCGCCAACGCCATCACCGTGTTGCCGCACACGCTGGCGCTGGGATTGCCCGACCCGTTCGCGCGCCGCGCCGCGCGCAACACGCAGCTGGTGCTGCTGGAAGAATCCAATCTCGCCAAGGTCTCCGATCCCGCGGCCGGCTCCGGCAGCATCGAAACGCTGACCCGGCAGCTTTGCCAGGCTGCATGGGCGCTGTTTCAGGAGATCGAGAAAGACGGCGGCCTGTTCGCCGCGCTTCGGCACAACGTCGTGCAGCCCAAGGTGGCTGCGACCCGTGCCGCGCGCGAAACCGGCATCGCCAAACGCCGCGACGTACTGACCGGCGCCAGCGAATTTCCGAACCTGCACGAGGCCGACATCGCCGTACTCGACATCAAGCCGGTCGTGCTGCCGGCTGACGGCGAGGCGCAATTCAAGTTCGATCCGATGCCGGCGATGCGGCTGGCTGCGCCGTTCGAGGCGCTGCGCGACAAGTCGGACCAGCAGCTCAAATCATCAGGCGCACGGCCGAAGATCTTCCTCGCCAATCTCGGCACCGCCGCCGACTTCACCGCGCGCGCGACGTTTGCCAAGAGCTTCTTCGAGACCGGCGGCATCGAAGCACTGGATACGCAAGGCTTTGCCGACCCGGCCGCACTCGCTGCCGCGTTCAAGGCCTCCGGCGCTGATATTGCGTGCCTGTGCTCGTCCGACAAGGTCTATGCGGAACAGGCAGGCCCTGCGGCCAAGGCCCTGCAAGCGGCCGGCGCCAGCCATATCTATCTGGCAGGGCGTCCCGGCGAGGCGGAAGCCGCGCTGCGCGAAGCCGGTGTCGGCGATTTCATCTTTGCCGGCGGCGATGCGTTGAAGATGCTGCGGGACGCCTGGCGGCGGGTGGAGTGAGCATGACGGAGCCCAACACCAAACCGGTGCTGGCCGGCGGCTGCCAATGCGGCGCGGTGCGCTATGCGCTATCGGTGCCGCCGTCCAAGGTCAGCATCTGCCATTGCCGGATGTGCCAGAAGGCGTCTGGCGCGCCGTTCGCCGCGCTGGCCGATATCGAGCACGAGCATTTCAGCTGGACCCGCGGTAAGCCGGCGACGTTCAAATCCTCCTCGATCGCCGAGCGGGATTTCTGCGCCGCCTGCGGCACGCCGCTGACCTACCGGCTGGTCGGCGGCCCCCGGATCGAGATCATGACCGGCACGTTCGACCGCCCCGACCGGGTGGTGCCGACACGGCAATATGGAACCGAATCCCGGCTCGGCTGGGTAGTCGGCATCTCCAACCTGCCGAGCCAGACCACGATGCAGAATTACGGCCCGGAGAAGATGGCGACGATCACCAGCCACCAGCATCCGGACCATGATTAGGGGTGGCGATCTTCAGCCGCCAGATGTGCTAGAATGAGCAACATGAGCCGTATCCCGAACTTCGCCGATCTCGCCTTTGAAACAACCGCGACCGCGCAGCCCGCCGGCGGCGCCGAGCCATGGCTGACGCCCGAGGGCATCCCGGTCAAGCCGAGCTATTCGGAGAGCGATCTCGAAGGTATCGACTTCCTCGAGACCTGGCCGGGCGTCGCGCCCTATCTGCGCGGTCCCTACCCGACCATGTACGTCAACCAGCCCTGGACGATCAGGCAATATGCCGGCTTCTCCACGGCGGAGGATTCCAACGCCTTCTACCGGCGCAATCTCGCCGCCGGGCAAAAAGGCCTGTCGGTCGCGTTCGACCTCGCCACCCACCGCGGCTACGACTCGGATCATCCGCGCGTGACCGGCGACGTCGGCATGGCCGGCGTCGCGATCGATTCCATCTACGACATGCGCACGCTGTTCTCGGGCATCCCGCTCGACCAGATGAGCGTGTCGATGACCATGAACGGCGCGGTGCTGCCGATCCTCGCGCTGTTCGTCGCGGCCGCCGAGGAACAGGGCGTTCCGCCGGAGAAACTGTCGGGCACCATTCAGAACGACATTCTGAAAGAGTTCATGGTGCGCAACACCTACATCTATCCGCCGACGCCCTCGATGCGGATCATCTCCGACATCTTCGCCTACACCTCGCAGCGGATGCCGAAATACAATTCGATCTCGATCTCCGGCTATCACATGCAGGAAGCCGGCGCGACGCAGGACCTCGAACTCGCCTATACGCTGGCCGACGGCGTCGAATATCTGCGCGCCGGATTGGCGGCGGGCCTCGACGTCGACCGCTTTGCGCCGAGGTTGTCGTTCTTCTGGGCCATCGGCATGAATTTCTTCATGGAGGTGGCAAAAATGCGCGCGGCGCGGCTGCTGTGGGCCAAGCTGCTGACGCAGTTCAACCCGAAGGACCCGCGCTCGCTGTCGCTGCGCACGCATTGCCAGACCTCCGGCTGGTCGCTGACAGCGCAGGACGTCTTCAACAACGTGATGCGCACCACCATCGAGGCGATGGCGGCAACCCAGGGCCACACCCAGTCGCTGCACACCAACGCGCTCGACGAGGCGCTGGCGCTGCCGACCGA
>JAQSDT010000495.1 GCA_029946075.1 bacterium
CTCAGATCACCAAAGGACTCTCGTTATGGCTGGATGAGAAACGGGGGTCACGTCAATCCCAAAGGTATGGTGCAGCTTAACCATAAGGTACGAATAGGGGGCGGACGGACGTGGTATTCTCGTTGACGGACAATGCCTTCGCACGTCTTGGCGTGTCGGCCAGAGCCCGGTTGACCAAAATTGAGGAGGCGTTTGAAGACGCCGTCATCGATGCGCCCGAGGCTGAGAGCGAGTTGCTGAAGCTGAAGCAGACGCTGTCGTTCCCAAAGCCGCGGGCAGAGGCCGAAGTCCGATGGCTACTCGATTTGGCTCCGAAAAAGGCTGAGCAGGCCCTTGCAGCTTTGAAGGGCGGCGATGCTGATCGCGTCCAGAAAATCATCCAGAATGATACTACCGGACTCACGTCGGCCAACCTCGCAGCGGATGCCTGCGCACGATTCAAGCAACACCGGTTTATCGCGGCGTTGATGGACGCCTACGACGAGATAACCCCCGAGAGTGTGGTCGCTCAGTTGAATGCTGCGCGCGCTGCATCCGGTTTCCCCACGACATCCGCTGTGCAGGTGCGAGAATTACTGCAGCGTGTGACAGCGGAACATGCGTCCGCAGCGGTCGAAGTGATAGCAGTCGCGCCTCATCCAGGGACCCTGTTGGCGGGATTTCTCTACAAGCATTCAGGCCCAATGGTCGACGCCTTGGTCGACGGCTTCGATCGTTGGGCGACACCGCAGCTCCGAGAGCTGGAAGACCAAGCTCGAGCGGCGCTGACCGTTCTGGACCAGACGGGTGAGGGAGACATCCAGACCTCGGTGGACCTATTGCAACAATGGGATGAAATCAGCCAACCCGTGCAGCTTCACCACGAAGCCAAGGGGGTAGACGAGCCACGTTCGCTGAGGCTTTTTTCGGCCGCGCGAAGCGCAGCGGTCAGCCTTGCAAACGATCACCAGCGGTATGACGCGGCGCATGACCTTTCTTCTGCGCTTCTTACGATTTTCAAGGAGCTTCCCTCCGCCAAACGGCAGATTAATAAGGATCTCCAAGACTTGGCGGAGTTGCGTCTTGACGTCGAGCGTGAGCTTCAGGTCCGGCCGTTCCAAGAGTTGATCGCCCATCTGCGCCGGAATCTTCCCCGAACAGCGACGCTGCTGGAGACCCGGGACTGGGAATCAACCGAACTGACCAAACTTGACCGTCAGTTCGAAGCCTGTAGGACGCGCGGAAAATTGGACGATCTAGTTCTCGGCGCTGTGCGAACTTTGGGGTTGGCCCTGAATAATAGCGAGCGGCCTAGAGCAGCATTGATCCTGCTTCAGCACTTCCTACTCAAGACGGCATCACAGGAACGCACCGATCTGCGTGTTACGATCGAGAACGACCTACTGACGCTGCGCCGCAACGCGGACGAGAAGGACCTGATGTTGGCCCTAACCCGAAAGGCGTTCGGTGACGCGGCAATAATAGCGTCGGCAATGCTCGGCTACGAACGGGACCCAAATATTCGTGCGCGACTGGTTGAGGTTGGAGCTCTGGCAAACCAGCACCGAGACAACCGCAACAGTAAAATGGTGGCATGGTTGATAGTTGGCGGGCTTATCTTGCTCGGTGTGATTGGCTCGGCCCTAAATAGCGATGGCTCTTCGTCTGACTATTCCGTTACAGCGTCAGACCCAGATGCAAGTTTCGCTGCTCCCGTCTCCGACGGCTACGATCCACTGGGCGCTCCTTCGCCTTCGTACCCGGACGAAATCTTTCCTGCTGCGCCGGCGACGGAAGCCCCCGCACCCTATGCCGCTCCTTACACACCAGAGCCCACCTATGATGGGGCAGGAGTTTTTTCGGCGCGCGAAATCGAGTCGTGCTTGGCCGAGGAAGTCAAACTTGACCATCTGCGCACGCTGATTACATCAGAAAACGCAATTGATCGGTTCAACACCCTGATCAACTCCCACAACCAGCGCTGCGGCTCCTTCCGTTATCGTGACGTGGACATGTCGAGCGCCCGCGCCGCCGTTCGGGCGAGTACATACAATATGCAGTTGGAAGCCGAGGCTCTGGCGGAGGCATGGGCGAATGAATGAATCGTTCGACCTAAATCCCGCAGTGAGCGGACTGATCATCGACCACTGGCGAGTCCTTCGAGCCCTCGCGCGGCTGGGTGATCAGCAGCCGGAATCGACAAGGGCACGCGTCACGGCGCAGGTCCGCTTTCAACTAGGCCGGCTGGACAGCACGCTGTCTAGCTTGGGCGTGAGTCTAGTAACATATGAGGGCCGCGCTTTTGACGGCTCGTTGCCCCCTAGTGCTCAGAACGCGGATGATTTTCCGGCAGAAGGGTCTTTGTTCGTAGCAGAGACCCTGGAGCCCACTCTGCTGGCCGGCGGACAAATTTTACACAGCGGCAAGGTCAACCTTGCTCCGGAGCAGTGATAACATGTACCTCGGAATCGACCTTGGCACCTCGAACTCGGCGGCCGTCGGCTATGACGGCAACCAGCTAACTGTCTTCAAGACATCGGACGGCGCTGACGTTCTGCCCAGCGCCCTGTTCATCGACCCGAGAGGACACCGCTTCGTTGGGAAGCGAGCGTATGAGCAAGCAACGCTTAGCCCTGACAACGTAGCCATCGCGTTCAAACGGATGATGGGAACTAGCACTCCACTGAGGTTTGCTGCTGCGGGTCTGAGTTTGAGCGCTGAGGAGGCCAGCGCAGAGGTGCTCCGGACCCTTGTAGCGCAGGCGTCGTTGGAAACGGGTGGGCGAACCGTCCGCGGGACCGTCATCACTATGCCGGCCGCGTTCAATCAGATGCAAACGGAGGCTACCCTTCGCGCGGCCGAGCTGGCAGGCGTTCAGCCTGTCGCGCTGCTGCATGAGCCAATTGCGGCCGCTATGGGCTCGATGGCGACGGCGAAGGCGCGCAGCGGCCAATTCCTTGTTTACGATCTCGGTGGCGGGACGTTTGATGCCGCTCTGGTTCAGAGCTCGGGCGGCACAGTGAACGTAGTCGCCAACGATGGCATTAACATGCTCGGAGGCCGGGATTTCGACCGCGCGCTCCTCTCTTCGATAGTTTCCCCTTGGCTCGAAGAAACCTTTGACCTGGACCCGGAATATCAGCTGAATCCAGATTTCGCGAAGATGCTGCGTCGGGTGCAACTCCGTCTTGAACAAGCCAAGATTGAACTGACCTCCCGTGAACAGACGCATCTTTTCGTCAGCGATGATGAACTGCGAATTCGAGACCGCGCTGGCGTCGACATCTACATTGACGTGGAGATTTCGCGCACACAGTTGG
>JAQSDT010000496.1 GCA_029946075.1 bacterium
CGGCGCCTCCTGGGCGCCGGCGATTTCGTTCGCGATGCTGCTCGCGGTGCTCGCCGTCCGGCCGCAGGGGTTGCTGGGCCGATGAGCAACCGTCGCAACAGCATCCTGTTCTGGGCCGGTGCGGCCGTCTTCCTCATCGCCATCCTCGCGATGACGCAGACCGTCCGCAACGAATACCCGTTCTTCGCCGGCTACGTGATCCTGCAGTTCATCGGGCTTGCCGTGGCCTGGAGCATCCTCGGCGGCTATGCCGGTTACGTCAATTTCGGCACCAACGCCTTCTTCGGCGTCGGCGTCTACACCGCAGTCGCGTTGTTCAAGGCGACCGGCGCGCCGCTGGTGGTGCAGATCGCCGCCGCCGCCATGATCGGCATGCTGCTCGGCTTCGGCGTCGGGCTGCTGACCCTGCGCATGCGCGGCATCTTCTTCTCGATCGCGACCATCGCGCTCGCGATCATCATCGAGACCTGCGTGATGAACTGGCGGTTCGTCGGCGGCGCCGCCGGCATCCAGCTGCAGCGGCCGCCGGTGACCGAGCCGTTCGACAGCTATGTGAAGATGCTGTTCTTCGTGCAGGCGGTGCTGGTGGTGGTCGCGGTTTCGATCGCGCGCTATATCCAGAATTCCCGGATCGGCCGCGGCCTGCAGGCCTTGCGCGATGACGAACTCGCCGCCGAATGCACCGGCGTGCCGACGCTGAAACTGAAACTGGTGGCCTGCATGATCTCCGGCGCGCTGATCTCGGCGGCCGGCGCTCCGGCGGCGATGTATCTGCAATATGCCGACCCGTCCTCGGCGTTCAATCTCAATTATTCCGTCTCTGCGCTGGCGATGTCGCTGATCGGCGGCACCGCGCACTGGATCGGGCCGGTGCTCGGCGCCATCCTGCTCGGCTCGACGCAGCAATTCCTGGCGGTGACGATTTCGTCCGAAGTCAACGTGCTGGTGCTGGGCATCATGCTGGTGCTGTTCGTCGTCGTCGCGCCAAAGGGCATCATCGGCCTGCTGCGGCCGCGCTACCGCATGCGCGCGGGAGGCAAGCAATGACCCCGTCCGTCGCTGCCGACGCGCCGCTGTTGCAGGTGGGTACCCTGACCAAGACCTTTGGCGGCTTCACCGCGCTCGACAATATCAGCGTCGATATCCGCAAGGGCGAGCGTTTTGGCCTGATCGGTCCCAACGGCTCGGGCAAGACGACGCTGATCAACTGCATCTCCGGCGCGCTGCGCCCGCAGGTCGGCACCGTCGTGTTCGCCGGTGAGGACATCACGCAGCTGCCGCCGCATTTGCGGGCGCGCCGCGGCATCGCCCGCAGCTTCCAGATCCCGCGGCCGTTCAAGAGCATGACGGTGCTCGAAAACCTGATGGTCGGGCTCGATTTCGCGACCGACCGGAGTGCCTCCGGTCCGGAGGAAGAGATCGCGATGTCGATCCTGCAGCGCATGGGGCTGTCGGCCAAGGCAAGCGCGCCGACGGACACGCTGAGCCAGGTCGAACTGCGCAAGATGGAACTGGCGCGCGCGCTGGCGGTGCGGCCGAAGCTTTTGATTTCCGACGAGGCGATGGCCGGGCTTTCCTCCTCCGAGGTCGACGAGGTGCTGGATCTCTTGATCAGCCTCGGCGAGGAGGACATCACCATCATCATGATCGAGCACATCATGCAGGCGGTGATGCGGTTCTCCGAGCGGGTGATGTGCCTCGACGCCGGCAGGATCATCGCGATCGGCGCGCCGGCCGAGGTGATGGCCAACAAGCGGGTGCAGGAGGCGTACCTTGGCACTTAGCCTTGCCATCGAAGGCCTCGATGCCGGCTATGGCGCCGTCAAGGCGCTGCGCGGCGTCACGCTCGATGTTGCCTCCGGCGAGACCGTGGCGCTGCTCGGCACCAACGGCAACGGCAAGAGCACGCTGATGAAATGCATCATGGGCCTGGTGCGCCCGACCGGCGGCAAGCTCGCGCTGACCATCGACGGGAAGGCCCACGACCTGACCAAGCTGTCGCCCGAGGATATCGTCGATCTCGGCGTCGCGCTGGTGCCGGAGGGGCGGCGGCTGTTTCCAAAATTGACGGTGACGGAAAACCTGATGCTCGGCGCCTTCCGCAAGGTCGCGCGTTCCGCGATCGACGGCAACCTTGCACTGGTTTTCGAAACCTTCCCGGTGCTGAAGGAACGGCGCGGCCAGCTCGCCGGCACCATGTCCGGCGGCCAGCAGCAGATGCTGGCGATCGCGCGCGCGCTGATGTCGTCGCCGCGGTTGCTGCTGATCGACGAGCCCTCCGTCGGGCTGTCACCACTATTGGTGTCGCAGACCATCACCAAGATCGGCGAGCTGAAGGAGCGCGTCGGGTTGACGGTGCTGATGGCCGAGCAGAACTTCAACCAGGCAATCCGCATCGCCGACCGCGGCTACATCATCGTCCACGGCGAGATCGCGGTCGCCGCGCGCTCGGTCGACGAACTCAAGGCCAACGATATCGTCAAGCGGCTCTATCTCGGCGGCCTCGCCTGAGCGATATGACGGCAATTTGACGACGCGGATTTGACGCCGGGGCCGGGGACGGCCGCGTTCGACTATCTGGCGAAGTAGCAGCGTTCAGACTGCGCTCAGTGCGCGCCCTTCATCGTGCAGGACGTCGAGCAGGTCGACATCTGACCGCGGTCGCAGGAGATGCAGACCGCGACACATTGCTTCATGTCCTTGGGATTGTAGCTGCTGAACATCTTGCGAGCGCAGATTCCAATTGAACCCGTAACGTCGTTGTTGCTCTCTTGCGTGCACGACGCGAGCAATATGGTCGACAGGACGATGGCAACAAAAATGCGCATGTGCTCGCTCCACCCTGAAGGAGCCGTCGCTCTAAAAATGGCGGCGACGGCACCGGGGCCCTCGCGGAAAATTACCGCTCAGAATGGCGCGAATGATTTAATCGAGTGTTACGGGCGCTGGCCCCGGCTTGCGTAGTTCTACGGCGGATCGGGCCTATTTGCCGCGTGTGCAGTGCACACGCGGGCTGGCTCCCCGATTTTGGTCAGCGAACCAGAACATTCCGGAACTGCCAGGGGTCGCTGCTGTCGATGTCCTCCGGGAACAGTCCCGGACGATCGGTCAGCGGGGTCCAGTCGGTGTAAAAACCCTTCACCGGGCCCAGATACGGCAACTGGATTTCCAGCAGGCGATCGAAATCCATCTCGTCAGCTTCGACGATGCCTTCGTTCGGATTTTCCAGCGCCCACACCATGCCGCCGAGCACGGCGGAGGTCACCTGCAGGCCGGTGGCGTTCTGATAGGGCGCGAG
>JAQSDT010000497.1 GCA_029946075.1 bacterium
GCGGCGCCTATGCTGAGACTAGTCATGCTGCGCATGATCATGGCCACGATCACGGTCAGCATCGTGGCCACGGCGATCATGACCACGATCACCACGGTGATCACCATCACCACGACGAACATTGCGACCACGACCACCATCACCACGATCGTTCCCATGCTCATGACCACAAATGAGCCCGCGCCGGCTGAGAAGCGGAGTGGAATGACGGATGATGAAGGTGCGGCGCTGTACCGGCTGATGACCTGGTTGTCGCCGGCGTTCCCGGTCGGCGCATTTTCCTATTCCAGCGGCATCGAGTGGGCGGTGGAGGGGGGCGACATCAATGATGCCGCGTCGCTGCGTGACTGGCTCTCCGCCATGCTGATCGATGGTTCCGGCTTCTGCGATGCCGTGTTGCTGGCGCAGACGCATCGTGCCGCGACTGCCGGCGATGGCGAGACGTTATACGAAATCGCCGAACTGGCCGCGGCCTTCGTGCCCTCGCGCGAACGCCAGCTCGAAACCACGACGCAGGGCCGCGCCTTCATCGACATCGCCCGCTCGGCTTGGGCTTGCGACGGTCTCGACGCATTGGTGGCGGCCTGCCGCGCTCCGATCGTCTATCCGGTCGCCGTCGGTGTCGTCAGCGCGGTGCACGCCGTGCCGCTGTCGCCGGCGATGCATGCGTTCCTGCACGCGCTGGTGTCGAACTGGATTTCCGCCGGGGCGCGTCTCGTTCCGCTCGGGCAGACGGACAGCCAGCGTATTCTGGCCGCGCTTGAATCCGATGTGGTTGCGACCGCCCGGCGCGCGCTGGATGCTTCGCTCGACGATCTCGGTAGCGCCACCTTCCGCGCCGATCTCGCCAGCCTGCGCCACGAAACGCAATATACGAGATTGTTTCGGTCATGATGGGCATGCGCACGCTCGGCGACCTCGACAAGGCCGATCCGAAGCGCACCAAAACCTTTCGCGAAGACAATTTCAGCTGGATCTGGACACCGTGACCACGAAAAGAGAGACCGCATGAGCAAGCATTTGAACGGCCCGCTTCGGATCGGCGTCGGCGGCCCCGTCGGCTCCGGCAAGACCGCGTTGATGGACCTGCTCTGCAAATCGATGCGCGAGCGCTACGACATCGCCGCGATCACCAACGACATCTATACCAAATGGGATGCTGAATTCCTGGTGCGCTCCGGCTCGCTGACGCCGGACCGCATCGCCGGCGTCGAGACCGGCGGCTGCCCGCACACAGCGATCCGCGAGGACGCTTCGATGAATCTGGCCGCCGTCGCCGACATGCGCGCCAAGTTTCCCGATCTCGATCTGGTGTTGATCGAATCCGGCGGCGACAATCTGGCGGCGACGTTCTC
This sequence comes from bacterium, assembly GCA_029946075.1. GTDB lineage: Bacteria > Pseudomonadota > Alphaproteobacteria > Rhizobiales > Xanthobacteraceae > Bradyrhizobium. The sequence goes on from JAQSDT010000497.1 coordinate 1,356, forward strand.
CCCCGAACTCGCCGATCTCACCATCTATGTCATCGACGTCGCCGCCGGCGACAAGATCCCGTCCAAGGGCGGCCCCGGCATTACCCGCTCAGACCTTCTGGTCATCAACAAGATCGACCTCGCGCCGCATGTCGGTGCGTCGCTCGAGAAGATGGATACCGACGCCAGGCGCATGCGCGGCGAGCGGCCGTTCGTGATGACCAATCTGAAAAAGAGTGAAGGCCTCGACCGCATCATCGGCTTCATCGAGACCAAGGGCGGCCTGCGCCCGGTGGCCAAGGCCAAAGCGGGTTGAAAACATTGTCGCCGTCAGGCGTTAACGATTGCGGCGACGCCGGCGGGTCCTTCTTTTGACGGGTCTTGCCGCCGGAATAGTTTCGGGCGAGTTGGAACCAAATCGCGGCCACGCGATTGACCACCTCTGGCCGCCGCCAGATCAGCGTTAACGGCGGCCGGATGTGTTGCCGCTGAGCTATCTCTGTTGCGTGCTGATGACCGCTCCTTCATATTCCCTGGTAACCGGCTGCCATGCCGCTGCGGCTTTCATCTGCCCCGGCAGACCCGAGATGCTTTCCTTGAATCGTCGCCAACAGATCATTTCCGAGTAAGCGAGTGGTTCGGCTGGGCTTCATCATCGGCTTTCTCGCACTGATCGGGGCATTGCTCTCCGGTCTCGCGGCCTATCGCGTCCACGATCAGGAACTGACGCTCGATGGCATCGCCCTGGCACGGACGATCGACGTCCACGCCAGCCTGGTGCAGGACCGCCTGACCGAGCGCGAACTGCTCGCGCGCGTTGCATCCGGACTGTTCCGCGCGCCATCGGTCGTGAAGGCCAACATGCTGCAGCCGCTGCGCTCGGCGATCTACGCCTTCAAGACCGATTTCGTCGTGGCGTCCTGGATCGCGCGGCTCAAGCCGGAGGAACTGCCCGCAGCGGAAGCCGAACTGAAGAGTGCGGGCTTCACCAATCCGACAATCCGTGACTTCGACGACCAACCGCTCGATATCAAGGCGATCGACAGGCCGGTCGACGTGCTGATGGACCTCGAGCCGCACAGCCCGGATACGCTGGGCTTTCCCGGCCGTGCCCTTGGGAAGCATTCTGTCGTTGGTCCGATGCTGGCAAAGGCGGCCGCGACCGGCAAGCCCGTGGCGTCCGACCCGATCCCGCTGTTGCGCAAGGATGGACCGCCCGGGCTCGTACTGGCCTCGCCGATCCTGCAAGAGGGGTCCACCCAGCTGGTAGGCTTCATCACCTTTTCCTATGAACTCGCGCCGCTGATGCTGACCAATGACGACCGCGCGCTGTTTTCGGTGGTGCTGAAGGATCCGCGCGACGCCAAAGACGAGTTTGTCGCGAACGAGCAGGGTGCGATCACGTTGCGCGCGATCAAGGCAGGCGACCCGGCGCCGTCGATCGTGCGCACGGTGTCGTTCGGAGGCCGCGACTGGTCGCTCGGCTATTACGCCAAGACCAACGCGGCACAGCGCGCGCAACAGATCGCGGTGATCGTAGCCGCAATCGGCCTGGCGCTGACCGGCTTCATCTGCGGCCTGTTCGGCTACGTCGCCTACAACAATCTGCGGCTCAGCCGCGAGATCCAGGTGCGGATCGGTTTCGAGCGGCGGCTGACGGCTGTCATCGACGAGCTCAACCACCGCGTCAAGAACATCCTGGCCGTGATCCAGTCGATCGTGACGCGCACGCTGCGCCATGGCTCCGACATCGATGTCGCGCGCGAGCTTTTGATCGGTCGTATCCACGCCATGTCCAACGTCGTCACGCTGCTCAGCGAAAGCCAGTGGCAGGGCGTCAAGCTGCGCGGCCTGTTCGAATCCCGCGCCATCCCGCATGCCGATCGTATCGCGGTCAACGGCCCGGACATCTCCGTCAGTGCCCGCGCGGCCCAGTCGCTGTCGCTGCTGTTCTTCGA
>JAQSDT010000498.1 GCA_029946075.1 bacterium
CAGATACTTCATGAAGCGCTTTTCGTCGGCTTTCGGCAGGCGTTGCAGGATCGCTCGCTCGATCGCCGCGTCCCTGGGCATCACGCGGTTGAGCATCGCGGCGCCGTTCGGTGCGAGAAACAGCTCGTGCGCGCGCCGGTCGCCCGCCGACGGCCGCCGCTCGAGAAGTTTCCGCGCGACCAGCCGTTTCACCATTTCGGCGACCGTGTTGCGATCGATGAAGAGATGCTCGGCGAGCATGTTCTGGCTGAGGCCGGGGCGCTGATAGACGGCAATCAACATTGCCTTCTGCCGTGGCGTGATCTGCTCATCGGCAAACTCGTGCGCAAACCGCTCCTCGGCCGCAAAATGCGCCCGGCGCAGCAAATGCGACACGATGTCTTCCAGCCGGAAGCGATCGAGAATGGTGCGCACCTGTGGCGTCAGCCTGGACACAGCGTCGCGCGAAGGCGAGGCCGGGGCTTTGCCCGGCTTTTGTTTGCGCGACGAGCCGGAATCGCTGCGCCGGCGTTGGGCGGGAGTGCTGGTCATACCGGTCAAACGCGGCGTGCCGAACTTGCCGCGGGAGTGGTCACGTCCGATGCTGAAATGGGCATGTCGCGATACGCTTTAGCACCGCGGGGAAAACCCAACAAGGTGCGGGGCGGGCAACAACCGCGACCGCTGGTTTATTGACAGTGCGCAGGCCGGCCGTTAGCTTTTGAGAAATGACGTATACGTACCAATTCACCGGGCGGCCCTGCGGGGCTAGTTGCGAAGCGGAGACGCCATGACGACGGCCGATCATCAGGCAGTGGTAGTACAGGGGCTGGCGAAGCCGCGCGGCCGGTATCCGCACTTCAAGCGCGCCGGCGACTTCGTGTTCGTTTCCGGCACCAGCGCCAGGCGAGCCGACAACAGCATCGCCGGCGCCAGCGCCGATGCGATGGGAACGCTTAACGTCGACATTCGGGCGCAGACGCGCGCGGTGATCGAGAATATCGCCAAAATTCTGGGCGAGGCCGGCGGCGGACTTTCCGATCTGGTGGAAGTCGGCGCGTTCCTCGTCAACATGAACGACTTTGGCGGATACAACGAGGTCTATGCCGAGTTCTTCGGCTCCGACGGGCCGGCGCGAACCACGGTCGCGGTGCATCAGTTGCCGCATCCGCATCTTCTGATCGAAATCAAGGCCATCGCCTATTTACCGCAATCCCGCGCCTGAGGAGCACCCATGTCGCTGACGCGTCGTCACCTTCTGCAAGGCGCTGCTGCTGCCGCAGCATTCCCGATCGGTCGCGCCATGGCGCGGCCCTCGCTCGGGCGTATCGTCGTCGGGTTCGCGGCCGGCGGTACGCTGGACGTGATCGCGCGCCGTATCGCCGATCAGCTCAGTGGCAATTTTGCCGACTCGGTCATTGTCGAGGGACGCACCGGGGCGGGCGGCCGCATCGCCATCGATGCGACCAAGATCGCCGCCGCTGATGGCACCACCCTCGTGCTGTCGCCATCCTCGCCGATCGTGATCTTTCCGCACGTCTACAAGAAGCTGAGCTACGATCCCGTCGCCGATCTGATCCCGATCACGCCGGTCTGCTCGAACGCGCAAACCTTCGTCGTCGGGCCGGCGGTTCCCGAACAGGTCAAGACGCTGCGGGATTTCATCGGCTGGGCAAAAGCCAACAAGACGTTCTATGCGACGCCCGCGGCCGGATCGATCATGCATTTCCAGGGCTGGGTATTCGGCCAGCAGGCCGGCATCGAGATGACGCACGTTCCCTATCGCGGCATGGCGGCGATCGTGCCGGATTTGCTGGCGGGGCAGGTGCCGACCTCGATGGCGGTCACGGGCGATATCCGCCAGCACGTGGAAGCCGGCAAGCTGCGCGCGCTCGCGGTGACCAGCGCCCAGCGATCGCGATTCATGCCGGGCGTGCCGACATTCGCCGAGCTCGGCTTTGACAAGGTGACCGGGGTCGACTGGTACGGGCTGTTTGCGCCCGCCAAAACCCCGCAGCCGATCATCGATCAGCTGCAGCAAGCCGTGACGGTCGCGGCAAAGGCAAAGCCGGTTACCGAATTCCTCGAGCAGATGGGATTTGACAGCTACATTCTCGATTCCGCGCAGCTGTCGGCGCGTATTCGCGAGGAAACGGCGCGCTGGGCGCCGGTCGTCAAGCAATCCGGATTTGAGCTCGACAACTGATCCGGCGTCAGCCGTGCACGACGCTCTTTGCGATCATGCAGTGAATGCCCTTGGAGCCGTTGACCGTCTGCGTCACCCGCAGATCGGCGGCGAGGCTGCATAGCGTGTAGGCATCCTCGCGCGACAGATTGCGTTTCTCGCCGAGCAGCACGATCATGTCGCGCAGCGCGCGCACCACGCATTGATCGAGATCGGGATCCATCGCCATCGTCATGTAATGGTCCGGCGTTTCCGCGCGCGGATAATCCAGCCGCAAATCCTTGCGCAGCGTCAGGCGGAAGCGGCCCTGCAGCGCGGTTTCGATCGCGGTGACGCAGACCTCGCCGTCGCCCTGGACGCCATGGCCGTCGCCGCAGGAGAAGTGCGCGCCCGGCACGAACACCGGCAGATAGAGCTTGGCGCCGGCGCCGAGTTCCTTGTTGTCGAGATTGCCGCCCATCGCGCGCGGGATCAGCGAGGTGATGCGGCCCCAGGCCGGCGGCGGCGCCACGCCCATCACGCCGAAGAACGGCTTCAGCGGCAGATCGAGCCCCCATGGCATCCGGCCGACCATGCGCTCGAGGTCGAGCGGAATATTCAGCAGCCGCGGCTCGTGGAAATCGTCCGGCAGGGTGCCGGCCAGCGGGCGGATCAGATTGTAGCCCCAGTCCTGGCGCAGTTGGACGTCGAGGATATCCACCTCCAGCACGTCGCCGGGCTCGGCGCCCTCGACGGCAACCGGGCCGGTCAGGATATGGCCCGGCACCATCCGCTCGTTGCGGGCGTGAATGTCGGCCAGTTCCGGCGGAACGTGGAATTTGCCGCGATCCGGCACCACTTCGGGCCCGCCGGTCACGGTGTCGATCGTGATCTCGTCGCCGCTGGCGATCGTCAGCACCGGCTTCAGCTTGGCTTCGAAAAAGCCCCAGTGGCAGGTTTCGGGGCTGGAATGCAGGTGATGATGGGGCATGAGACGTCTTTTGGTTGCTGCAATGGCGTCGTATGACGCTGTACCAGACATTGTCAGGGGCTTCCCTTGTTTTTTGTTCTCTCCAAAACGCTCGGCTACCTCGTGATGCCGACGAACCTGTTGCTCGGCATCGGCTTCGTCGGCGCCAT
>JAQSDT010000499.1 GCA_029946075.1 bacterium
AGCGACTATTTCACCGGCGATCACGACCACGAGCCGCTGCGCTGGTCGCTGAAAGACCCGCGCCGGCAGACGCTGTGGGGCGCACCCGCACCGCGTTCATGGTTCGAGGAAGGCACGCCCTTTGCAGGCCAGGCAGTGCGCGATCCGGCGTTCGTCGCCGACGTCACGATCGCGGATTGAGAAGATGGCAGCTCCCCGTCTCGCGACCTACACCGTCAACGGCCAGCAGAAATACGGCGCCGTCACGGACGCCGGCATCGTCGATCTCTCCGCACGTTTCGGAAACGACTATCCGACGCTGCGCGAAGCCATCGCCGCCGGCGCATTGATGAAACTCGCCGACGACGCCGCCAGGCGCTCGCCCGACCATGCGCTGGATGCGATCATCTGGCAGCCGCCGATCCCCTCACCGGAAAAGATCATCTGTATCGGCGTCAACTACCCGGACCGCAACGCCGAATACAAGGACGGCCAGGACGCGCCGAAATATCCGAGCATGTTCATGCGCACGCCGCGCTCCTTCGTCGGCCACAACGCGCCGCTGGTGCGGCCGCGTGCCTCCGCCCAGCTCGATTATGAAGGCGAACTCGTACTCGTCATCGGCAAGGCCGGCCGCCATATCAGGGAGGCGGACGCGCTGGACCACATCGCCGCCGTCACGCTCTGCAACGAAGGCACGATCCGCGACTGGGTCCGGCACGCCAAGTTCAACGTCACCCAGGGCAAGAACTTCGATTCCACCGGCAGCCTCGGCCCATGGCTGGTGCCCTACACGTCCGAAAGCCAGATCGCCGATGTCAGACTATCGACCCGGGTCAACGGCGAGACGCGGCAGGACGATCGCACCGGCCGGCTGATCTTCGGCTTCCGGTATTTGATCAACTATCTCTCGACCTTTACAACGCTGGTGCCCGGCGACGTCATCGTGACGGGAACGCCGACCGGCGCCGGCGCGCGGTTCGAGCCGCCGCGTTATCTGAAGCCCGGCGACGTCATCGAGGTCGAGGTCGAAGGCGTCGGCGTACTGAAGAACGGCGTCGTCGACGAAGCCTGATCGATCCCTTGAGTGAGTAGGTAGAACCATGACCTCAACTTCCGGCGGCGAAGCAATCGTCAATGGCCTCGTCGCGCATGGCGTCAACACCGTGTTCGGCCTCCCCGGCGCGCAGATCTACGGCCTGTTCGACGCTTTCCATCAGGCGCAGTTGAAGGTGATCGGCGCGCGGCACGAGCAGGCCTGCGGCTACATGGCCTTCGGCTACGCCCGCTCGTCCGGCAAGCCCGGCGTGTTCAGCGTGGTGCCCGGCCCAGGCGTGCTCAACGCCAGTGCGGCGCTGCTGACGGCGTTCGGCTGCAACGAGCCGGTGCTGTGCCTGACCGGACAGGTGCCGACCGCCTTTCTCGGCAAGGGCCGCGGCCATCTGCACGAAATGCCGGACCAGCTCGCGACGATGCGCACCTTCGTCAAATGGGCCGATCGCATCGAATATCCGGATTCCGCGCCCACCGTGGTGTCACGCGCGTTCCAGGAAATGCTGTCGGGTCGCCGCGGCCCGGTGTCGATCGAAATGCCGTGGGACGTCTTTACGCAGCGCGCGGAGGTTGGCCCCGCCAAGGTGTTCGACGTCCTGCCCGCGCCGAAGCCCGATTCCGATCGCATCAAGGCTGCCGCCGATCTCATCAAGGGCAGCAAGCGGCCGATGATCTTCGTCGGCAGCGGCGCGATCCACGCGAGCGAAGAGATTCTCGAACTCGCCGAGATGATCGATGCGCCCGTCGTCGCATTCCGCAGCGGCCGCGGCATCGTCTCCAACGCGCACGAACTCGGCCTGACCATGGCGGCGGCCTACCGGCTGTGGCCGAAGACCGACCTGATGATTGCGGTCGGCACGCGCGCCGAGCTGCCGACATCCGGCTTCCGCTGGCCGTATCAGCCGCCAGGCCTGAAATCCGTCCGGATCGACATCGACCCGGTGGAAATGCGCCGGCTTGCGTCCGACGCCGCCATCGTGGCGGACGCCAGGGCCGGCACGGCCGATCTGATCGCCGCAGTGAAGAAAGCCGGCTACAGCCGGACCAGCGGCCGTCGCGCCGAGATCCGCGAAGCCTCGGCAGCAGCGCTGCGGGAGATCCAGAAAGTTCAGCCGCAGATGGCGTATCTGAACATCCTGCGCGAGGTGCTGCCGGCGAACGCGATCGTCACCGACGAGCTGTCGCAGGTCGGCTTCGCCTCCTGGTACGGCTTTCCCGTTTACCAGCCGCGGACCTTCATTACCTCCGGCTATCAGGGCACGCTCGGCTCCGGCTTCCCGACCGCGCTCGGCGCCAAGGTCGCCAATCCCGACCGGCCGGTGGTCGCGATCACCGGCGATGGCGGCTTCATGTTCGGCGTGCAGGAACTGTCCACCGCGGCGCAATTCAAGATCGGCGTGGTGACGCTGGTGTTCAACAACAACGCCTATGGCAACGTCCGCCGCGATCAGCGCGAACGCTTCGACGGCCGCGTGGTGGCCTCCGACCTCGTCAATCCGGATTTCGTCAAGCTGGCGGAATCCTTTGGCGTCGGTGCGGCGCGCGTCACCTCACCCGATCATTTCCGGTCCGCGCTGGAAAAGGCCCTCGCCGATGGCGGGCCTTATGTGATCTCGGTCGAGGTGCCCACGGATTCGGAAGTTTCGCCGTGGACGTTCATCCATCCGGCGAAACCGTAACTCATTGTCATTCCGGGGCGCGAAGCGAACCCGGAATGACGGGGAAGAGTCAGCTTTTTTGCAACATAGCGCGTTGCGCCCGCGACGCCGCGATCACGAGCAATCCGGCTCCGGCCACCGACCAGCAGGCCACCGGCGCCCAGTGCAGCAACGGCGCGTATTCCGGCAGCTTCTGCAGGCCACCGGCGATCGCCGCCATTCGTGCAAAAGTCGCGAGTGCGAGCGCGGAGAACACCAGCCCCACCACCTTGCCTTCGGCGCCGGTCTCGCCGATTGCCAGCGCCGCCGAGACGGCGGCCATCAGCATGCAGCCCCATGCCGCTCCCGCGAGGAATTGTGCCGCGATCAGCATGTTGAGATCGCCGGCCATTTCCGCGGCCACCACAGCCACCGCCCCGAGCAGACCGGCCGCGCCCATCACGATCAGCCCGCCGCGGTGCTTGACCACGAGACCGGCCGGAAACATCGCGATGTTGAAGCCGATCCAGAACACCGGCATCAACCACGGCAATTCGTCGGGCTTGGCGAAGCGCAGATAGAACGGCGCGCTGTTGATCGAA
>JAQSDT010000500.1:0-1824 GCA_029946075.1 bacterium
ATTCGTTCCGATATCGAGCGCCGCATCCTCACCGGCGAATGGCCGCCGGGGCATCGCATTCCCTTCGAGCATCAGCTGATGGTGCGCTATGGCTGCTCGCGCATGACCGTGAGCAAGGCGCTGTCGGAACTGGCGCAGGCCGACCTGATCGAGCGACGCCGGCGCGCCGGCACTTTCGTGCGCCGGCCGAGTTTCCTGTCGGCCGTGCTCCAGATCACCGATATCCGCGCCGAGATCAGCGCGCTCGGCCGCAGCTACCGCTATGAACTGACGAAGTCCGCACGCCGTACCGCCAATGCAGCCGACCGCAGCCGCCTCGGCGTGCAGCGAACCGGCAAGGTAGTCGCGGTCGCCTGCCGCCACTTTGCCGACGGCGTGCCGTTTGCAATCGAGGACCGCCTGATCGATCTTGACGCCGTGCCTGAGGCAACAAAGGCGAACCTTGCGATCGAACCGCCGGGTTCGTGGCTGCTGCATCATGTCCCATGGACGGAAGCGGAGCATTCGATCAGCGCTATCGTGGCGGACGAGGCGGCCGCGGCGGCACTGGACATCGTGGTCGGTGCGCCCTGCCTCGTGATCGACCGGCGCACCTGGCGCAGCGGCCGGACATTGACCGCCGTCCGGCTGATTTATCCCGCCGAGTCCCACAAGCTCGTTGCCCGCTTCAAAGGCAGTTGACCGGAAAATGCGCGAAAAGGATTCAGTACCTGCACAAAATCCACGGTAACCTTGCTGCCATGGACGTGAACGAATTGGACGTGAACGAATTGGACGTGAACGAATTGGACGTGAACGAAAGAGCCTGAAATCATCGATCTGCCAACAAGAGGAATCAAAGCCATGCGTAGTCTTGCAACACTTGCCGCAGCCACCGCGCTTCTGGTGTCCGCTCCCGCCCTCGCCGACGACGTCAAGGTCGGCATCGGCATTTCCGGATGGACGGGGTTCGCGCCACTGACGCTTGCGAAGGAGACCGGCATCTTCAAGAAGAACGGCCTGGACGTGTCGATCAAGAAGATCCCGCAAAAGGACCGTCACCTCGCGATCGCGTCCGGCGACATCCAGTGCGCCGCGACCACGGTCGAGACCTGGATTTCCTGGAACGCCAACGGCGTCGCGACCAAGCAGATCTTCCAGCTCGACAAGAGCTTCGGCGCCGACGGCATGGCCGTGCGCAACGATGTCGCCGCGATCAAGGATCTGAAGGGCAAAACGGTCGCCGCATCCGCTCCAGGCACCGCGCCCTACTTCACGCTAGCCTGGTTCCTGAAGAAGAACGGCCTCTCGGTCAAGGACGTCACCGTGGTGAATCTCGAACCCGCGGCTGCCGCACAAGCCTTCGTCGCCGGGCAGAACGACGCCGCCATGACCTATGAACCGTATCTGTCGACCGTGCGCGCCGCACCCGACAAGGGCAAGATCATCGCCACCACGCTCGACTACCCCATGATCATGGATACTTTCGGCTGCACGCCGAAATTCCTTGCCGAGAATCCGAAGGCCGCCAAGGCGCTGGCCGACAGCTATTTTGAGGCCGTCGCGGCGATCGCGAAGGATCAGGCCAAGTCCTACGAGGTGATGGGTGCCGACGTGAAACAGTCGGGCGAGCAGTTCGGCAATTCGGCAAAATACCTTCGCTGGCAGGACAAGGCGGCGAACCAGAAGTTCTTCGCGGGCGAGTGGCAGGCCTTCAGCAAGGAAGCCGCCGACCTCCTGCTCGAGATCGGCATCATCAAGTCGGTGCCGAAGCTCGACGATCTCTACGACGCAAGCTTCATCAAGTAAGTCCGCACAGAGCCGCGCCGGTCCCGCTTCCACCAG
>JAQSDT010000500.1:1865-3270 GCA_029946075.1 bacterium
CCGCGATCAGCGCATCGCCTTGAGGGAAACATCCCGTGATACGTCCTCTGGAACCTGTGACCTCGAGGCAGCGCGTCGCCTACGGGCTGGCGTTCTTCATCCTGTTCGTCGCCGTGTGGGCCTGGGCCACCTTTGGCGGCTATGTCTCGAAGACCTTTCTCGCCAATCCCCTGACCATGGTGAACGAGGGTTTTGAGCTTCTGACCAAACACGGCTTCCTGTTCGACATCGGCATGACGATCTGGCGGGTGATCGGCGGTTTCGTGCTCGCTTCGATCATCGCTGTGCCGGTCGGTGTCCTGATGGGTGCCTACAAACCGATCGAGGCCTTCCTCGAACCGTTTGTCTCCTTTGCGCGCTATTTGCCTGCTTCCGCCTTCATTCCGCTCTTGATCCTGTGGGCAGGCATCGGCGAGTTGCAAAAGCTGCTCGTCATCTTCATCGGTTCGGTGTTCCAGGTCATCCTGATGGTGGCGGTGACCGTCGGAAACACGCGGCGCGATCTCGTCGAGGCCGCCTATACGCTTGGCGCCGGCGATGGCGGCATCATCCGCCGCGTCCTGCTGCCCTCCTCCGCGCCGGAGATCGCGGAAATCCTGCGCCTCGTGCTCGGCTGGGCCTGGACATACGTCATCGTTGCCGAGTTGATCGGCTCGTCCTCGGGCATCGGCCACATGATCACCGACAGCCAGGCGCTGCTCAACACCGGCCAGATCATTTTCGGCATCATCATCATCGGCCTGATCGGCCTCATCTCGGACTTCCTGTTCAAGGCCTTCAATGCCTGGCTGTTCCCGTGGAGGCTGGCATGACGGCGCTTGCGATCGATCAGGTCTCCCGCGTTTTCCCGGCGCGCCATGGCAATCCGCCGACGCGCGCGCTGGAGCCGACCGTGCTCAACGTCGGCAACAACGACTTCGTCACCATTCTCGGCCCCTCCGGCTGCGGAAAATCCACGCTGCTGCGCATCGTTGCCGGGCTCGACCGGCCGACCTCGGGCCGCGTCGTGCTTGACGGCCACGAGGTAGAAGGCCCGGGCGCCGACCGCGGCATGGTGTTCCAGTCCTACACCCTGTTCCCGTGGCTGACGGTGCGCGAGAACATCGCCTTTGGCCTGCGCGAGCGCGGCGTGCCGGAAGCCGAGCGCGGCAAGATCGTCGACGGCTTCATCCAGCGCGTCGGCCTCGCCGGTTTCGAGAACCACTGGCCAAAGCAACTCTCCGGCGGCATGCAGCAGCGGACCGCGATTGCGCGCTCGCTCGCCAACGACCCGAAGATCCTGCTGCTCGACGAGCCGTTCGGCGCGCTCGACAACCAGACCCGCACATTGATGCAGGAATTGCTGCTCGGCATCTGGGAGCGCGACCAGAAAACGGTGTTGTTCGTCACCCACGACATCGAGGAG
>JAQSDT010000501.1 GCA_029946075.1 bacterium
TATACATGCGCAGCAGCATCGAGGCCCAGTCCTGGCTTTCGGTGCCGCCGGCGCCCGCATGCACCTCGAGGTAGGAATCGAACCGGTCGGCTTCGCCCGACAGCAGCGCTTCCAGCTCGCGGCGCGCCACTTCCTTCTTCAGGGCCTTGAGCGCGTTCTCGGCTTCGGTGACGACATCGGCATCGCCCTCGGCTTCGCCGAGTTCGATCATCTCGATATTGTCGTTGAGCTCGCGCTCGACCTTGCCGATGCCCTGCAGCGCATCCTCCAGCGAGGTACGCTCCTGCATCAGCTTCTGCGCCTTCTGCGGATCGTTCCAGAGATTGGGGTCTTCGGCGAGCTTGTTCAGCTCTGCGAGGCGGGCCGTGGATTGTTCGACGTCAAAGATGCCTCCTCAGCAGCCCGACTGACTGCTTGATCTCTTCAACGAGGCGTTCGACTTCCGCGCGCATGGTGTCTCTGATCTGCGGCCGGAGCCGCCAAATATCGATGTTCGATGCGCCGGATGTAGCGGCGTACGCCGCAAAGCGCAATCGGCTCAGGCTCTCGAAAACGGATTTTGTGGATACCGCCGGGTTAGTACAACCCACCGGTACCGGGACGCATGATGTTGCCGGCATCCGGCGAGATGCCCTGCTGAATCGGCATCCGGCCATCCGCGTCGGCGACGCCGATGACGGAGTAATTGTCCGGCGGCGCGGTGCCCGGCTTGAAGGCTTCGAGGATGGTTCGGCCGCCATCGCCGGGACCTGCGCGCATGCCGCTCTTGGCATCGACGCGAACCAGCTTGATGCCGGCGGGCACCTTGAACGGCACCGCGGGCTTGTCGGCCAGCGCCAGCTTCAGGAAGTCCTTGGCGATCGGCGCGGCCAGATGACCGCCGGTCATGCCGCGGCCGAGATTGCGCGGCTTGTCGAAGCCGACATAGATGCCGACCACGAGGTCCGGCGAGAAGCCGATGAACCAGGCGTCTTTTTCGTCGTTGGTGGTGCCGGTCTTGCCGGCGATCGGCTTGCCGACTTCCTTGACCACGGTGGCGGTACCGGCCTGCACGACGTATTCCATCATCGAGGTGATCTGGTAGGCCGTCATCGGATCGAGCACCTGCTCGCGGCGGTCGACCAGTTGCGGCTCGGGCTGGTTCTTCCAGCCGCCGGGCGCGTCGCAGCCGCGGCATTCGCGCGCGTCGTGCTTGAAGATCGTGTGTCCGTAGCGATCCTGGATGCGGTCGATCAGCGTCGGCTTCACGCGGCGCCCACCATTGGCGAACATCGAATAGGCCGTGACCATGCGCATGACGGTGGTTTCGCCGGCGCCGAGCGAATAGGACAGATAGTTCGGCAGATCGTCGTAGACGCCGAAGCGCTTCGAATACTCGCCGATCAGGGGCATACCGATGTCCTGCGCCAGACGCACCGTCACGGTGTTCAGCGACAGCTTCAGCGCATTACGCAGCGTGACCGGACCGTTGTACTTGCCGGAGGAATAGTTTTCCGGACGCCAGACGCCGGCGCCCTGCCCCTGATCGATTTCGATCGGCGCGTCGACCACGACGGTCGAGGGCGTGTAGCCATTGTCCATCGCCGCCGAATAGACCAGCGGTTTGAACGACGAGCCCGGCTGCCGGTAGGCCTGCGTCGCACGGTTGAACTGGCTCTGGTCGAACGAGAAGCCGCCGACCATCGCGAGCACGCGCCCGGTCCAGGGATCCATCGCCACCATCGCGCCGGAGACTTCCGGCAACTGGCGCAGACGGAACTGGCCTTCGACGGCCTTGCCGTCCTTGTCGAACAGCGGGTCGGCGTAGATCACATCGCCCGGCGACAGCACCTGCGCCACCGAAGTCGGCACCCTGCCCTTGGCGGGACCGGAGGCGGCCTTGGCCCAGCGCACGCCGTCCAGCGTGACGATGCCGGTCTGCCGGTTCTTGCTGATGGCGCCGCCGAGTTCGCGGCCCGGCTGGAAGCCGATGCGGGCCGATTGGTCCGACGTCTCGAGCACTACGGCCATCCGCCACGGCGAGATATCGCCAAGCGCCTTGACGTCGGCGAGTTTCACGCCCCAGTCGCCTGAAATGTCGAGCTTGGACGGCGCGCCGCGCCAACCGCTCGCCTCGTCATAGCGGACGAGACCGGCGACCATCGCCTTGCGGGCCATGACCTGCATCTTCGGATCGAGCGTCGCACGGACCGACAGTCCGCCCTCGTAGAGCTTCTTTTCGCCGTAACGCTCGAAGATGTCGCGGCGGACTTCCTCGGCAAAATATTCGCCGGCAAAAATATGCGCGCCATTGCCGCGGCTGGCGACGACCAGCGGGTCCTTGCGCGCCTTGTCGGCGTCGGTCTGCTTGATCCAGCCGTTTTCCAGCATGCGGTCGACCACGTAGTTGCGGCGTTCGACGGCGCGGTCACGGTTGCGCACCGGATGCAGCGCGCCCGGCGCCTTCGGCATCGCGGCAAGATACGCCGCTTCCGCCACGGTCAGCTCGTTCACCGACTTGTCGAAATACACCAGCGAGGCGGCGGCGATGCCGTAGGCGCCGAGGCCGAGATAGATCTCGTTCAGATACAGTTCGAGGATGCGGTCCTTCGAATAGGCGCGCTCGATGCGCATCGCCAGCAAGGCTTCCTTGATCTTGCGCGCGAAGGAGACCTCGTTGGTCAGCAGGAAGTTCTTGGCGACCTGTTGGGTGATCGTCGATGCGCCCTGCGGACGGCGATTGGAACCGAAATTCTGCGCGTAGACCACGGCCGCGCGCGCCATGCCGGTGAAGTCGATGCCGCCATGCTCGTAGAAGTTCTTGTCCTCGGCGGCGAGGAACGCGTTGATGACGAGCTTGGGCACCGCCTGGATCGGCAGATAGAGCCGGCGCTCCTTCGAATACTCGCCGAGCAGCGCACCGTCGGAGGCGTGCACGCGCGTCATGACCGGCGGTTCGTAATCCTGAAGCTGCGAATAGTCAGGCAAGTCTTTGGAGAAATGCCAGATCGCGCCCGCGACACCGGCGACGCCAACCAGGAACACGACGGTTCCAGCCGCGAACAGGAAACCCAAAAACCGGACCAGCAAGCGCATTTTCGAAGTTCCGTTCCAACCCGTGCGCCGTCATCTGCGGCGTTAGACCTTACAGCGTTAGAGCCTCTGCGGCGTAAGTCCTGCACGACCATTCAACGGGCAGCCGTCGCACGGTCGATCAATATTGGGGCCAACGGATAATATCGCCGATTCCGGAGACCCTGCAGTCGTTTCAATACCCTT
>JAQSDT010000502.1 GCA_029946075.1 bacterium
GCAGCCCGAGCACCGGCGTGGCTGCGATCAGCGGCACGCCGGCGGCGAGCCAGTGCGCCAGCGCCTTGGCGGCGCAGGTGAGTTCCAGCGGCGTGCGGCCCATCACGATCAGATCGAGCGAGCCGTCCTCATGGTCGGCCGTGAACAGCCGGTCGAGCGTCAGCAGGCTCGCCAGCAGCGCGCCGAGCCAGAGGATCGCCGGCCCCAGCCGCGTCAGCAGCGCCAGGTCCGGCCCGATCGCGAACGGCATCAGCACGGTGACGGTGAGGAAGAACAGCACGCCGATCAGCGCCCCGCCGCCGACGCGGAGCGCGATCCGGACGTCGCGCCTGATCAATGCGGCGAGGGCGGTCATGCCGGGCCCCCCATCCGCAATTCCCTTGCCTCGATCCCGAGCGGCATATGCGTCGCCGCAACGATGATGCCGCCGCCCTTGAGGTGGTCGCGCATCAGGCCTTCGAACAGGCGCTGTCCCGCGGTATCGAGCGCCGAGGTCGGCTCGTCCAGCAGCCAGACCGGCCGCCGCACCACCAGCAGGCGCGCGATCGAAAGCCGCCGCCGCTGGCCGGCCGACAGATACGCGGAGGGCAAATGCGTGGCGTGGCCGAGCCCGACGGCCGCGAGGCACGGGCCGGCATCACCGGCATCGCCGCCGAGGAAATCCCGCCAGAAGGAAAGATTTTCCGAAACGCTCAGCGCCGGCTTCAGCGCGTCGCGGTGGCCGAGATAGTGGGCTTGTTCCGGCAGCGTCAGTTCGGCGTCGCCGCCCTCGAGCGCCACCGATCCGCCCGCCGGTATCAGCAATCCCGCGACCAGGCGCAGCAGCGAGGTCTTGCCGGATCCGTTCGGGCCGACCACGGCCAGCGCCTCGCCCGCCGGGGCTTCGAAATCGAGCCCCGAGAACACCTGGCGTCCGCCCCTGATGCAACTGACCTGGCACCCCCTGAGCCGCATCTTGTTCCTTCACAGCCCTCTGAAAACCTAGGGGTAGCGCGCCAGAATTTTTGGGTCGCGCGATGCTGCCGTACGATTGTCGTTGTGGCGGCGCTTCTAGAAAGATTCTATAAGCCCGGAACTTGATGCAGCACACAATCGGCCGCTGCAAGCCGATTAGCCGGCCTGCCGACGGTGTTTAAATACCCTTTGCCGGGTATAACGTAACTGGGATTTCCTCACATGACCTCTCTCGACAGCTTCAAATGCCGCAAGACCCTCAAGGTCGGTGGCAAGACCTACGTCTATTACAGCCTGCCCGCCGCCGAGAAGAACGGTCTGAAGGGAATTTCCAAACTTCCCTATTCGATGAAGGTCCTGCTGGAGAACCTGCTGCGCTTTGAAGACGGCCGCACGGTCAAGAAGGCCGACATCGTAGCTGTCTCGAAATGGCTGAAGACGCGCAAGCTCGAGCATGAGATCGCATTCCGCCCCGCCCGCGTGCTGATGCAGGATTTCACCGGCGTCCCGGCGGTGGTCGATCTCGCCGCGATGCGCAACGCCATGCAGTCGCTCGGCGGCGATGCCGAGAAGATCAACCCGCTGGTGCCGGTCGATCTCGTCATCGACCACTCCGTCATCGTCAACTTCTTCGGTGACAACAAGGCGTTCGGCAAGAACGTGGTCGAGGAATACAAGCAGAACCAGGAACGCTACGAATTCCTGAAGTGGGGCCAGAAGGCGTTCTCGAACTTCTCCGTGGTGCCGCCCGGCACCGGCATCTGCCACCAGGTCAATCTCGAATATCTCGCGCAGACGGTGTGGACCAAGAAAGAGAAGATGACGGTCGGCAAGAAGACCGGCATGTTCGAACTCGCCTATCCCGATACGCTCGTCGGCACCGACTCGCACACCACGATGGTCAACGGTCTTGCCGTGCTCGGCTGGGGCGTCGGCGGCATCGAGGCGGAAGCGGCGATGCTCGGCCAGCCGCAGTCGATGCTGCTGCCGGAAGTGATCGGCTTCAAGCTCAAGGGCCAGTTGAAGGAAGGCCTCACCGCCACCGACCTCGTGCTGACCGTCACGCAGATGCTGCGCAAGCAGGGCGTGGTCGGCAAGTTCGTCGAGTTCTACGGCCCCGGCCTCGATTTCCTCTCGGTCGCGGACAAGGCGACGATCGCCAACATGGCGCCGGAATATGGCGCGACCTGCGGCTTCTTCCCGGTCGACGCCGCGACGATCGATTATCTGAAAACCTCCGGCCGCAAGGCGGATCGCGTCAAGCTCGTCACTGCCTATGCCAAGGCGCAGGGCCTGTTCCGCACGGCGAAGTCGGCCGATCCGGTATTCACGGCAACGCTGACTCTCGATCTTGCCGACGTCGTGCCGTCGATGGCCGGCCCGAAGCGGCCCGAAGGCCGCATCGCGCTGCCCGCCGTTGCTGCCGGCTTCGCGACCGCGCTCGCCGGCGAATACAAGAAGCCCGAAGGCGGCGCGACCCGCTACGCCGTCGAGAACCGCAATTTCGACCTCGGCCATGGCGACGTGGTGATCGCTGCGATCACGTCCTGCACCAACACGTCAAACCCGAGCGTGCTGATCGGCGCGGGCCTGCTGGCGCGCAACGCCGCGGCCAAGGGGCTGACGGCAAAGCCGTGGGTGAAGACCTCGCTGGCGCCCGGCAGCCAGGTGGTCGCCGAGTATCTGTCCAACTCCGGTCTGCAGAAGGACCTCGACAAGGTCGGGTTCAACCTGGTCGGCTTCGGCTGCACCACCTGCATCGGCAATTCAGGTCCGCTGCCGGAAGAGATTTCGAAGTCGATCAACGACAACGGCATCGTTGCCGCCGCCGTGCTGTCGGGTAACCGCAACTTCGAAGGCCGCGTCTCGCCCGACGTGCAGGCCAATTATCTGGCCTCGCCGCCGCTGGTCGTTGCCTACGCGCTGGCCGGCACCGTCACCAAGGATCTCGCGGTCGAGCCGATCGGCGTCGGCAAGGACGGCAAGCCGGTGTTCCTGAAGGACATCTGGCCGACCACCAAGGAAATCAACGCCTACATGAAGAAGTTCGTCACCGCGACGATCTTCAAGAAGAAGTATGCCGACGTGTTCAAGGGCGACACCAACTGGCGCAAGATCAAGACGGTCGAGAGCGAGACCTATCGCTGGAACATGAGCTCGACCTACGTGCAGAACCCGCCTTACTTCGAAGGCATGAAGAAGCAGCCCGAGCCGATCGTCGACGTGGTCGATGCGCGGATTCTGGCGATGTTCGGCGACAAGATCACCACCGACCACATCTCGCCGGCCGGTTCGATCAAGCT
>JAQSDT010000503.1 GCA_029946075.1 bacterium
CCTCGGCGTCGGCGCCGCCAAGACCACCGACGCCATCATGAAGCTGCCGCCGGCCGTGACGCTGGCATTCACGCCCTACGGCGCCGATCCCACCAAGCTCGCCGAACGCGCCCGTGCCCAGCGCCATGAGATCCTGCTGCAGGTTCCCATGGAGCCGTTCGACTATCCCGACAACGACCCCGGCCCGCAGACGCTGCTGACGACGCTGTCGGCCGAACAGAATATCGACCGGCTGCACTGGCATCTGAGCCGGTTCCAGGGCTATGCCGGCATTGCCAATTTCATGGGCGCCCGCTTCGCGACCGCCGACGCATCGATGCAGCCGATTATCCGTGAAGCCGCCAAGCGCGGCCTTGGGTACCTCGACGACGGCTCGGCGGCGCGCTCCACCGCCCCGGCGCTGTCGGCCGCGCAGGCCATGCCGTTCGCCAAGGCCGATTTTACCATCGACGCGGTGCCGACCTCGGCCGAGATCGACCGCACCCTGCTCAAGCTGGAGACGCTCGCCAAGGAGCGGGGGCTCGCCGTCGGCGTCGCCTCGGCGCTGCCGATCTCGATCGAGCGGATCGGCGCCTGGATCAAGACGCTGGAGCGCAGCGGCATCATGCTTGTGCCATTGACAACGGCGATGCTGAAATCAAAATCGGGCTAGAGTTCAAGCCGATGGCGCCGATCCGGATCCCCGGGCCGCGCCCGCCTGAGCGATGGTGCTGCAAGGAGTCCTGACGGAATGGCGCGCTACGAAGATCTGCCTTATCGGACATGCGTCGGCATGATGCTGATCAATGCCGCGGGGCTGGTCTTCATCGGCCGCCGCGCCGGTGGCATCGAGCACGTCGACGAATCCCATGTCTGGCAGATGCCGCAGGGCGGCGTCGATCCCGGCGAGGATACCTGGGCCGCCGCCAAGCGCGAGCTTTACGAGGAGACCAGCGTTCGCTCGGTCGAGAAACTCGGCGAAGTTCCGGACTGGCTGATCTACGACATTCCCCGCACCGTGGCGGGCCGCACCTGGAAGGGCCGCTACCGCGGCCAGCGGCAGAAATGGTACGCGGTGCGCTTCACCGGCAAGGATGCCGAGATCAACGTCGCCAGCCCCGGTGGCGGCCACAAGGCCGAGTTCATCAGCTGGCGCTGGGAGCCGATGAAGAATCTCCCGGAACTGATCGTCCCGTTCAAGCGGCCGGTCTATGAGCGCGTGGTCAAGGAATTTTCCAGCCTCGCGGGCGAGTAATATGACTGCCTGCGATTCTCATCATCACAGTCATTCCGGGGCGACGCGAAGCGTCGAACTACGATGCGCCATTGCGCATCGGAGAATCTCGAGATTCCGGGTTCATGCTTCGCATGCCCCGGAATGACAGCCGCCATCGACAGCGCCATGTCCAACAAACCTTACCGGCCCAATGTGGGCATCGCCTTGTTCAATGCCTCAGGCGGCGTGCTGATCGGCCGCCGCTTCCGCGATGACGGGCCGGAGATCATTCTGCCCGGTCTCGAATGGCAGATGCCGCAGGGCGGCATCGACGCCGACGAAAATCCGCGCGATGCGGTCATGCGCGAGCTCTGGGAAGAAACCGGTGCGACCAGCGCCGAACCTCTCGGCGAAACCGAGTGGATGACCTACGAATTCCCGGCCTATGACGGCCCGCCCGATCATCGCCTGGCCAAATTCCGCGGTCAGCGGCAGAAATGGTTCGCACTCCGCTACACCGGCCGCGACGACGAGATCGACCCGCTGACGCCGCGCAACGGTCAGCCGGCCGAGTTCGACAGCTGGCGCTGGGAACGGCTCGACCGGGTCGCCGATCTCGTGGTCCCGTTTCGGCGCGAGGTTTACCGGACCGTGGCCCGGACATTCGCCGGGTTCGCCCGGTAACGACGCTCACACACTACCGGCCGCACAATGCCGCCACGCGGAAAAATAGCCCTCCAATCGGATAGGTCCGATGGCGCATCTCAGAACCGCTTGACAGAACCGCTTCCGTGGACGATTTGGCTCGGAATAAATCGGCTTCTCTGGTGTCGGGATTCACATGGCTGATGTGATCGTAACCAAGCGCCGCCGGAATTGGGAATGGCAAATCCGGGACCAGAATGGCGAGTTGATGATGCGGGGACGCGAACGCTCGCGGCCGGCCGCTCGCTACCAGGGCTATCGAACGCTGTTCATGTTGCTCGCCGCAGGCCAGCAATTGGTCGATCTTCCGCGCGTCGCGGCGTGCCTGCGTCCGCCATCGCGGGCGCCGGATCAGCCCGCAGCGGGCGCCAGGGCCTTACGATTTAATTCGGCCCAACCGAAAACGGACCAATCGCAATAACGTGGCAATCGCCGTCGCGCTTGACGCATTCGGCGAGCGCGCCGTTGACCGCGGCCTGTTCATTGGCAGCCTTCAATGCCAGGCCCGGCCGGCCCGCGGTACCCACCGCCACCGCATTCCAGGCGCTCGGCGCCTCCGCCAGGCGGCGGGCGACGCCGTCACGCGCATCGGCCACGATCATCGAATTGCCGGTGGCCTTGAAGAGGCCGGTAACCTTCAGCGAAGTGGGGATCGGCACCACGAAACTGTCGTTGACCGCAACGATCATGCAGGGAACCCCACCGAATGCCCCGCACGATTCGAGCGCACGCCGCAACGCTTCCTCGACCGTCTCCATCGCAATCGGAAAGAAATTCGTACCGCCAGGTCCAATCGCGAGCGCCTTGCTTCCTCGCGCCGGGACATAGGTCGCTTCAAGCCGCGTCTTGACGATGTCGCGGACCAGCGGGACGATTTTTGGATCGAATGATCGTTCGGTGGTGGCGTCGTATTTGATCCAGGGCAGCGGCGGCAAAGGCGGCGGGCCATGGACGTAACTCACGGTTTCACCGACCGCGTATAATTCGCATTTGCGCGGCGACTGCGCGGCATCGGCGCGCTTCTGGCACTGCTCGACCGCAGCCGTCTTCGCCGCCTCCTCGCTCGGCTGCCCGATGACGAAGGCGTAGAAGCCGCCGGTATTGAGCGAGAACGCCTTGAACTGCGGAGCGGGCACGTATTCCGAAGCGAGCGTCGCGCGCCCCCGCTCGCTGATGAAGGGAACATTGCCGGGTATGAATTTTTTGCTCGTGTTCGCCATCGGCGGGGACGACGACGGCAGCGGCGCCGGCGCTGCCGCTGCCGCCTTTGCCGGCGGCGGCACGGAAGCAGCCGGAGAAGCCGATGCGGACGGCGCGGGAGCTGGTGCCGGAGCAGTCGCAGCCCGTGGTGCCGGC
>JAQSDT010000504.1 GCA_029946075.1 bacterium
TTCCTCACCTATCGCGATCAGCGGCTGAAGGGTTTTGCGATCCTGCGCGGCCTGCTGCTGTTCTATGTCGTTTGCAGCGTCGGACTGCTCGCCAATGTCGGCGTCGCCTTCTCGGTCTATGACCAGGAGCCGATCTGGTGGCTCGCGGGCCTCGCCGGCGCGCTGATGGGCGTGGTCTGGAACTACGCGATGTCCGGACTGTTCGTCTGGCGCAAGCGATAATCCAGCATGAACCAGGGTGAGGCGCGGCTCGTCCTCAACACGGTGCTCGCGATCCTCGCGCTGGTGGCGCTGCGCCTGATAGCGGCGGCGGTGACGCCGATTACCTTCGACGAAGCCTATTACTGGATGTGGTCGAAGCATCTGGCCGGCGGCTATTACGATCATCCGCCGATGGTGGCCGTGGTGATCCGGTTCGGCACGCTGATCGCGGGCGATACCGAGTTCGGCGTCCGGCTGGTCTCGATCCTGCTGGCGCTGCCGATGAGCTGGGCGGTGTATGAGGCGACATCGATCCTGTTCGGAGGACGGCGCGTTGCTGCCTCCGCCGCCATTTTCCTGAACGTCACGCTGCTGGCGGCGGTCGGTACCCTGATCGTCACGCCGGACGCGCCGCTGCTGGTGGCATCGAGCTTCCTGCTGCTGGCGCTCGCCAAGGTGCTGCAGACCGGGCGCGGCGCGTGGTGGCTCGTGGTCGGCGTTGCCGCCGGCTGCGCGCTGCTGTCGAAATACACAGCGCTGTTCTTCGGGCCGGCGATCCTGATCTGGCTGATCGTCGTTCCCAAATTGCGGCGCTGGCTGATCTCGCCATGGCTCTATCTCGGCGGTCTCGTCGCGCTCGCCCTGTTTGCGCCGGTCATTCTGTGGAATGCCGAACACCATTGGGTGTCCTTCATCAAGCAGATGGGCCGGGCGCGGATCGAGGATTTCCGCCCCGCCTTCATCGCCGAACTGATCCCGACACAGATCGCGTTCGCGACGCCGCTGGTGTGGATTCTCGGCGCGATGGGGCTCTATGCGCTGTTCCGGCGCCGCGCCGGCGCGTTGCCCGCGCGCGTGCTGGTCAACGTCATGTTCTGGACCATCGTGGCATATTTCGGCTGGCACGCGCTGCATGCGCGCGTCGAGGCCAACTGGTTCGCGCCGGTCTATCCGGCGTTTGCGATCGCAGCCGCGGTGGCCGCCCATCTCGTTGCATGGGAGCCACGCCAGCAGCGCCTCGTCGATTTCTGCCGGCGCTGGGCGATGCCCGGTGGCGTTGTCATGTTCGTGCTGCTGGTCGTGCAGGCCGATACGGGCTGGTTGTCCGGCTACCGGCGCGATGCCACCGTGCGCAGCATCGGCGTCGGCTGGCGCGAGACGGCGCGCGAGATCGAAGCGGTGAGGGCGCGCGTCGGCGCGACCTGCGTGCTCGCACCGGATTACGGCACCACCGGCTGGCTCGCGTTCTCTTTGCCGAAGGGCACGTGCGTGGCGCAGCAGAGCCAGCGCATTCGCTGGGTCAACATGCCCGAGCCCGAGCCTGCGAAGCTCGCAGGCAAGTTGCTGTATGTCGACGAGGTGCGGCCCGACCGGCGGCCGTTCCTCAAGGAGATGTTCGCCCGCGTCGAGCGCGTCGGCGAAGCCACGCGCAAACGCGGCCCGCTGCTGATCGAGACCTATGCGCTCGATCTGCTGGAAGGTGCGAAAGACGGGGTGTTCGATCGTTCGCCGCCGCCGGAAATGCAGTAGCGCCGTCTGACCTGCAGTTTGATCCGATATGGGACAGGGCCGCGTGATGCTGTGCTCGCACGCCCGATCGGCGCTGAATCCCCGGATCAATACGGGGGTGAATTCCCCAAGAGTTCCATGCATTTAGGCGCGCCTTACATCTGCCCGCGTTTAATCGGGATTTAACTAAAACTCGCCTTAATGACGGCCTGTGCTTTTGCGATGTGCTGCCCGGAACCTTTTGGGGGAGCAGCCTTGCAACGGGACTTGGTGGGTTTGTTCTGGGCGTTGTGTAAATGAGTAAGCGTACGCGTGCGTTAGGGCCTGCGGCTCACAACCGCAGGAAGTCTTCTCGTCGGATTCTTCCCCAACACTTCCTCGGCACGGTTGCGGTCGCAGGCGCTGTCATGGGATGCGCCTGGACCGTTTACAGCAATGTTTTCGGCGCCAGCATCTATCCGTCGGTGAACAATGCGGCGTTCGAAGCGCCGCCGGTCAAGACGACGACCGTCATCGCCGCGCGTCCGCGGCCCGCCTTCAACGAGATCTTCGCGTCGCTGCCCGATCGGCAGCTGACGGTTGCCGCGCCCGACAAGGTCGTAGCTTCGCTTATGTTTAACGAAAGGTTTGCAGCAGCTGCGCCGCAGGGCGAGCTGCCGAAGCCGGTACCGCCGACGCAATTGGCGGACGCCGAGGTCCCGAAGAGCGAGGCGCCGAAACTCGCCGAGCCGCCGAAGACCGCGCCGGTGCAACTCGCGCTGGCGGCGCCCGGACCGAAACAGCCGGAAGCCAGGGTCGAGGCGAAACCGGACGCCAAGGCTGATGCCAAGGCTGACGTTAAGTCTGCTACAAAATCGCCGGCGGCTTCCGCGCGTGACATGGCGCAGCGGGCCAAGGCCGCGGTCATGGCGATCGCTTCCAGCGAGAAGCCGACCATGGTCGAGAAGCTGTGGGGCAAGCAGCCCACGCAGAACTCGCTGCTGTCCTATGCCTCCGCCGACGCCAGCGTCACCGGCAGCATCATCGATACGCGAAGCCAGAACCCGATGCTGGGCGGTGCGCCGCCGTATGACCGCCAGACCGCCGTCTACGACATCACCGCGCGCAAGGTCTATCTGCCCGACGGCACCCAGCTCGAGGCGCATTCCGGGCTCGGCTCGAAGATGGACGATCCCAAATATTCGCACGTGCGGATGAACGGCGTGACGCCGCCGCACATCTATGAACTGAAGCCGCGTGAAGCGCTGTTCCACGGCGTGCCGGCGCTGCGGCTGACGCCGATCGGCGGTGAGGACAAGATCTTCGGCCGCGACGGCTTGCTGGCGCACACCTACATGCTCGGGCCGAGCGGGCAATCCAACGGCTGCGTGTCGTTCAAGGATTACTACGCGTTCCTCGATGCCTATCGCAACAAGGGCATCCGCCGCCTCGCGGTGCTGGCGCGGGTTCAGTAAGCGGGCAGGGCGGGGTATCTGCGGGTTTCCTGCGGTGACTCGACCATGCAGTCCGTAGGATGGGTGGAGCGCAGCGATACCCATCGCCACT
>JAQSDT010000505.1 GCA_029946075.1 bacterium
GGCGCGAGGCGACGTCGATGGCGTTTTTGAGTACGCCGGGGATCGAGCGGTTGTATTCGGGGGTGACGAACAGCACACCGTTCGACTTCTGCAGCTTGTCGCGGAACGCCAGCCAGTCGGCCGGGGGGGCGGCTTCGAGGTCCTGGTTGAAGAACGAGATCCCTTCGAGCGTCGTCACCTCGAGCTTGAGCGACGCCGGCGCCAGCCTGGCAAGTGCGTTGGCGATCTTGAGCGAGAAGCTCTCCTTGCGGAGTGAGCCTACGATCGTGACGATGGTATGAGCCATTGGTTGTCCCTTTTTGCAGCGAAAACGCCTGCCCTCCCTTACGCCAGATCGACGGATAGATGCAAGTGCATGAATTGCGGTTTCGAGCGGCGTTGCGGGGAAAATCCTTCCCCCGACGGGCTTGTGACAACGCCAAACGAAACAGGCCGCCCCTTGCGAGGCGGCCTGCCGGTCAGGTGAGCTCGTTAGCCCGGATCAGCCCTTGGCGGGGTTGATCAGGAATTTCTCGCCGGTGGAGCGCTTGTTGTAGACGGCGATGTTGGCGAGTTGCAGCGTCTCCTGCAGCGACACCGTCTGCGTGTAATGGCTGGCGAACGTGGTCTTGAGTTCGGAGGCGACACGCTGGCGCAGCCGGCCGATATCGGCCGGGCCGATCTTCTGCAGGAACGGCGTCAGCAGCCAGCCGCCGACGCCCCAGGTCAGGCCGAAGGCCCGGCTCAGTTCGGTCGGACGGTTATCGAGGCTGCCGTAGATATAGACCTGCTTGTACACGTTGGAGCCGTAGCGGCTGTATTCCTTTGCGGTCCTGTTGGCGGCGATCTCCATGCAGGTCAGGATCTGCCCTGCCAGCTTGCCACCGCCGATGGCGTCGAACGCGATGGTCGCACCAGTCTCCACCAGTGCGTTGGTCAGATCCTCCATGAAGGTCGGGGCCGTGGAATCGACCACGTGCCTGGCGCCGATCTTGTGCAGGATGTCGGCCTGCTCCTTGCTGCGCACGATGTTGACGAGGCCGATGCCGTCCTTGATGCAGATCTTGTTGAGCATCTGGCCGAGGTTCGAGGCAGCGGCCGTGTGCACCAGCGCCTTGTGGTTCTCGCGGCGCATGGTCTCGGTCATGCCGAGCGCGGTCAGCGGGTTGACGAACCAGGACGCGCCGTCGGCCGCGGTGCAGCCGGCCGGCAGCTCCATCACGTCCCTCACCTTCATGGTGCGGAATTGCGAATACATCGCGCCGCCGATCATCGACACCGTCTTGCCCATCAGCGCCTTGGCGGCGTCCGACGATCCGGTCCGGATCACCGTGCCGGCGCCCTCGTTGCCGACCGGCAGCGACTGGTCGAGCCGGCCGCCCATCATTCGCATGGCCGCCTCCGGCATCTTCGCCGTGATCACGGGCGTGTCCTTTGCGCCCGATACGACGGCGGTGGACATGTCGGCTGGGCCGATCAGTAGCCCAAGATCGGACGGGTTGATCGGAGTACCCTCGACGCGGACGACCACTTCGTCTTCGGCCGGCTCCGGCGTCGGAACGCTCACCAGCGATAATTCCAGCTCACCGCTCTTCTTGAGCAGCGAACGCAGTTGAAGCCCGCTCTTGCCGTCACTCATACCTTATTCCTCCCAAAACCTGCTTGCGCTGCCTGAACGGGAGAGCTTGTCGCTCCCTTGCCGACGGCACCGGACCCTTGCGGATATGGCCTTGCTCGGCGATGATGTCCAGCCAAGCCTATTTCAAAAGAACCTTTGCAACCCGGGAAGCCCGCGCAACCTATGGTAGGTATTTTTTCCTTTTTCGATCGATCGACATGACGTCGGGCGTGGTGCGATCGCTGCGCCACCCATCGCCGCTTGCGGTGCTGATCGTCTGCGTGGCGATCATCGCAGGCATGACCGTACTCCGCGGAATCTTCGCGGCCACGATCGATCTGCGGGTCGATGAGGCTTACTACTGGGCCTGGTCGCGAGAGCGCGTGCTCTCCTATCTCGACCATCCGCCGATGATCGCCTGGTGCATTCGGGCCGGTACGGCGCTGTTCGGCGACAGCAATTTTGGCGTTCGCTTCCCCGGCCTGGTCTTCATGCTGTGCGTGCAACTGCTGCTGGCCGATATCGTTCGCCGTCTGGTGCACGACATCAGGTGCGTCGCCTTTGCCTTGCTGATGCCGGAGGCCGCCCTGCATTACGGGCTCGGCATGGCCAAGGTGACGCCCGATATTGCCCTCATTCCGATTGCGCTGGCGATGGTCTGGTCGCTGGTGCGGCTGTGGCAAACCGACGATCTGCGCTGGTGGCTCCTCGCCGGCCTGTTCGGCGGTCTTGCCATGCTCTCGAAATACACGGTCATCCTGCTGCTGCCGGCGATCCTCGCCTTCGCCCTGGTGCCGGACTGGCGAAGGAGACACCTCGCCAGTCCGTGGTTCTGGCTATCGGGCGTGGTCGCGCTGCTGGTGGCTTCGCCGATGTTGTATTGGAACGGCGTCCACGACTGGATTTCGTTCAGGTTTCAGCTCGACCGTCCAGACCAGATCGATGGCTGGTCGGTGAAATTCCTCGGCGATTTTCTCGGCCAGCAGCTCGTGATGATCGGAATATTGCTCCTGCCGATCCTCATGATCGCCACGGTCATGATGGCCGTGCGCGGATATCGCAACCGGGCGCCGGTGCCGATTCTGCTGTCGACGGCGGTACTTTTCCCGTTCGGATTCTTCCTCTGGCACGGCGTGGATTCCCGCGTCGGCGACAGCTGGCTGCTGTTCGCATGGCCATTCGGATTTCTCTGCGCCGCCGTCAATCTCAGGCAATGGCACGATGATTTGCCGTCGCTGCCGCCGCGGACGGGACAGGACGCGATGATTGCCGCAATGGTGTCGGGAATTGCCCTCGTCGCTGCCGTCGAGGTTTACTACGTGGCGGGCACGGCCAACTATCTGGGCAAAAACGATCCGATCGGAAAGGAAGCAGGCTTTGCCGCGGTGGTGGCCGAAGCCGACGCGAAGCGCAAGGAAATTGGTGCGGCCTGGTTCGTCACCACCGACTACCGCATGTACGCGATGTTGCGATGGCACCTCAGGGATGCCGAGCCGGTCGTGCAGCTCAATGAACGGTCTCGCTACATCGGATTCCGCGAGCCGCGGCTCGATGGTCCGGTCGGCCTCTATCTCGAACCTCAGCTCAACCGCGCCGCCCTGTGGGACAGTACCGGCGCCCTCCGGCAAACGGTGGGAACCGCCGACCTGGTCTGGCG
>JAQSDT010000506.1 GCA_029946075.1 bacterium
GGCCGAAATAACAACATGGGCCCAACAACAATAAGGGAAACGCGAGGGCTTCATGCAGTTCGAGACCATCGTCGTGGAGCGACCGGAGCCACGCATCGCGCGAATCGTGATGAACCGCCCCGAGGCGCGCAACGCGCAAAACCTGCAAATGACCTACGACCTCAATACCGCCTTCGACCAGGCGGTGCAGGACGATGCGGTCAAGGTGATCATTCTCGCCGGCAACGGCCCGCATTTCTCGTCCGGGCACGATTTGCGACCCGGTGGCAAGAACGAGGCCGGCAAGGATTTTCCGCCGGTCGGAAATTGGGGTGGTTTCGCCGAACCGAACGCCCATGGCCGCTTCGCGCGCGAGCAGGAAATCTATCTGCAGATCACGCGGCGCTGGCGCAATCTCGGCAAGCCGACGATCGCCGAAGTGCACGGCAAGTGCATCGCCGGCGGGCTGATGCTGGCCTGGGCCTGCGACCTCATCGTCGCCAGCCACGACGCCGAGTTCTGCGATCCCGTGGTCACGATGGGCGTCTGCGGCGTCGAGTGGTTCGTGCATCCCTGGGAGCTCGGTCCGCGCAAGGCCAAGGAATTGCTGTTCACGGCCGATGCCTGGAGCGCCGACGAGGCGCACCGGCTCGGCATGGTCAATCACGTGGTACCACGGCCGGAGCTTTCCTCGTTCACGATGAAACTGGCCGAGCGGATCGCCGCAAAGCCTGCCTTTGCGCTGAAGCTGACCAAGGAGGCGGTCAATCGATCGGTCGACGTGATGGGCCAGCCGGCGGCGATCGAACAGGCCTTTGCACTGCATCAGCTCTGCCACGCGCACAATCTGCAGGAATTCGGAATGGTCGTGGACCCTTCGGGTCTTCATCCTTCCGTCCGCAAACCGTCACAGGCAATCTAACCTCAACGCCAACAAAGAAGATCAGATGGACCTCAATTTGAGCGACGAGCAGCGGCTGCTGCGCGAAAGTGCCGACCGCTTCGTCAACGAGACCTACACCGCCGACCAGCGCCGCAAGAACGCAAGCGAGCCGCACGGCTACAGCGCCGGTCTCTGGAAGCAGTTCGCCGACCTCGGCTGGCTGGCGCTGCCGATCGCCGAAAGCCATGGCGGACTCGGCGGCGGCGCCGTCGAGACCGGCATCCTGATGGAAGCGTTCGGACGCGGCCTCGTCTCCGAGCCATATCTGTCCACCGTCGTGATCGGTGCATCGCTGATCTCCGAATCCGGCACCGAAGCGCAGAAGCAGGCGCTGCTGCCGCAGATCGCCGACGGCTCGCTGGTGCTGGCATTCGCGCATTCTGAGCGTCAGGCGCGCTTCGACCTCGCCAATGTCGCGACGACGGCGAAGCAGACGGCCAACGGCTGGCGTCTCGACGGTCACAAGATCGCGGTGCTCGACGGCAACGCCGCCGGACAGATCATCGTCTCGGCGCGAACGGATCACGGCAAGCTCGGCTTGTTCCTGGTGCCGCAGGGCACCGCAGGCGTTTCATCGCGCGACTTCGCCCGGCTCGGCGGCGGCCGCGGCTGCAACCTCGATCTGCACGACGTGAACCTTCCCGCCGACGCCCTGCTCGGTGACGGCAGCGATGCGCTGCCGGCGATCGAGGCCACGGTCGATCGCGCGATGGCCGCACTCGGCGCCGAAGCGGTCGGCATCATGCAGACGCTGCTCGACCAGACGCTGGAATACACCAAGATCCGGAAACAGTTCGGCAAGCCGCTGTCCGGCAATCAGGTGATCCGCCATCGCCTCGCCGACATGGCGATGAATTGCGACGAGGCCCGCTCGATGGCGCTGCGCGCCGCACTCATGGTCGACGCCGAACCGGTGACGCGCGGCCGCGCGGCCTCGGCGGCGAAGGCCAAGATCGGCAAATGCTCGCGTTACGTCGCCGAACAATCGGTCCAGCTTCACGGCGCCATGGGCGTCACCGAGGAGCTCGACATCGGCCTCTATTTCAAGCGGCTGCTTGCCTTCGACACGCTGTTCGGCGGCAGCGCCCATCATTATCGCCGGCACGCCGCCCTCGGCGGCCGCGCCGTCCAGGCCTGAACAGGAGCGCTATCCATGGATCTGACCTTCAATGCACAGGAACGCGCCTTCGAACAGGAAGTGCGCGAATTCATCGCCGCGAACCTCACGCCGGAAATGAAGCGCGCCACCGCGCTGACGCCGTCGGTGTTCTCCGATCCCGACATCGGCATGGCCTGGCAGCGCGCGCTGCACAGCAAGGGCTGGGGCGCGCCGGGCTGGCCGGTCGATCACGGCGGCCCGGACTGGACGCCGGCGCAGCGCTGGATCTTTGAGGCCGAATGTGCCCGTGCCGGCGTGCCCAATGTCAACGTGATGGGCGTCAAGATGGTCGGGCCCGTCATCATCGGTTTCGGCACGCCCGAACAGAAGAATTATTACCTGCCGAAAATTCTCTCCGGCGAGGACTACTGGTGCCAGGGTTATTCCGAGCCGGGCTCCGGCTCCGACCTCGCGTCGCTGAAGACCCGCGCGGTGCGCGACGGCGACGACTACATCGTCAACGGCACCAAGATCTGGACCACGCATGCCCACCACGCCAACCGGATGTTCGCGCTGGTGCGCACCAACGAGGGCGAGCGTCAGCAGGAAGGCATCAGCTTCATCCTGATCGACATGAAGACGCCCGGGATTACCACGCGGCCGATCCTGACCATCGGCGGCGACCACGAGGTCAACCAGGTGTTCTTCGACGACGTCCGCGTGCCCGTCGCCAACCGCGTCGGCGAGGAAGGCAAGGGCTGGACTTACGGCAAGTACCTGCTCGAATTCGAACGCGGCGCCGGCATTGCTTCCGCGAAACTGCGCGATGCGCTGAAGACGATCACAGACCTGGCCGAATCCGACGCCACCGGCCGCGCCATCGACGATCCCGATATCGCGATGCGGATGTCGGAAATCGAGGTCGACATCGACACGCTGGAAATGACGGAACTGCGCGTGCTGTCGGCGTTGCAGACCGGGCAAAATCCCGGCGCGGTGTCGTCGCTGCTGAAACTGCGCGTCAGCGAAATCCGCCAGGCCGTGACCCGGCTCGGCGTCGAGGTGATCGGCAATGACGGGCTCTATGTCGAGCCGGTCCGGCCGCTGTACCGGCTGAACGAGGAGCCGGGTATTCCCGAGGAATTGCTGCCGGTCGTGCCGGAATTTCTCAACACCCGCGCCTATACGATCTTCGGCGGTTCGTCGGAGATCCAGCGCGAGATCGTCGCGA
>JAQSDT010000507.1 GCA_029946075.1 bacterium
CGAATACTGGCTCTCGGATACTTGGCTGTGCAACCCGGCTCGATGAGAGCCTTCGGAGGCTGCATCATGGACCCGCGGCGATCGGTTACCGTTGCAGCGGCGTTTTATCCCGCCTTTGTCCTCGCGGGCTGGGCTGTCGTCAGTCTCGCCGGCCCTGCCGCGCCGCCACGCACCGAGGCCGCCAGCACCGCCCGCATCACGGACCGCCTCGCACCATCGCTCGCGGCCAATGTCGATGCCGCCATGGCGCTGCCGAAAATCACGACGGTCAGCGCCGACGCGGTCGGTAACGCCGGACTTGCCATGGCGGCCGAACTTGTCGCGAACGCCGGCGCCGACATCCCGCCTGCGGCCGGGCCGGCGGCAGTTGAGGCGGATTCAAAGCCGATCGTCCTCGCCTCGCTTGGCGCCCCCACGACAATCGTGCTCCCGGAATCCCCGTCCGAACCATCGGCCATCGCCGGCACGGACGAACCGCTGCCGCAGGAAATTGCGACGGCGCCAGCGCGCATCGAGATTGTGGGCGAGTGCCTCGATGCTGCGCCCTGCATTGATCAATATCTCTACGCGCTCTACGCGCGCACGCCCAAGGAAGACACCATCAAGGAAATCGAAAAGCGCAAGGTGACGATCAAGCGCAAGGGCAAGATGGTTACGGTCACCAGGAGCATTACCAAGCTGGTCGAGAACGATTTCACCTGGAAGGATCCGAATGCAGCCGAGCGCTCCGGCATGTCGATGAGCGACTACGTGATCGGCGGCATGGACAAGCGATTCAAGCTGAAACTGTTTTACCTGCTGCAGGCGGCGGAGGATGCTGGCCTGCAGCCGGGCATCACCAGTGCCTTCCGCGACGATTACCGTCAGTCGATCGCAAGCGGCCTGAAAGCGGCGGCCAACCGGTCGTATCACGGCGGCAGTCTGCGCGGCGGTTATGGCCACGGGCTCGCCGCCGATATCGTCAGCGTCAACGGCGCCAACCGCGCGCAGCGATGGAAATCGACCGAAGCGTTCTGGAAATGGGTCGACGCGAACGGCAAGCAATACGGCATCGGCCGGCCGTATCTGGCCTTCGACCCGCCGCATGTCGGCCCGATCGACGGCCCGGAATATGCCTCGCGTCGCGGCGGGAGCAAGGCGGCGAGCGCCGAAGGCAAGAAACGCCAGAAGCAAGCCGCTCAGACGAGGCCAACGAATCGCGTGGCTGCCGCCAAACCTCCGGGCGGCAAACCGACCGCCCGGCTGGCAGAAGCGCGCTAGTTTCTAGCCCAGCGCCTTGAACGCCGACTTGCCGGCATAGATCGCCTGGGCGCCGAGCTGCTGCTCGATGCGCAGCAGCTGGTTGTACTTGGCGGTGCGGTCCGAGCGTGCCAGCGAGCCGGTTTTGATCTGGCCGCAATTGGTGGCGACCGCCAGATCGGCGATCGTCGAATCCTCGGTTTCGCCGGAACGATGCGACATCACGCAGGTATAGGCTGCCTTGTGGGCCATCTCGACCGAGGCCAGCGTCTCCGTCAGCGTTCCGATCTGATTGACCTTGATCAGGATCGAATTGGCGCGGCCGTTCTTGATGCCGTCGGCAAGCCGGGTCACGTTGGTGACGAACAGATCGTCGCCGACCAGCTGGCACTTCTTGCCGACCATATCGGTCAACTCCTTCCAGCCGTCCATGTCGTCTTCCGACATGCCGTCCTCGATGGAGACGATCGGATAGCGCGCGACGAGGTCGGCGAGATATTTTGCCTGCTCCGAACGCGAACGGGTCTTGTTTTCGCCGCCATAGACGTAGGCGCCGTCCTTGAAGAATTCGGTGGCGGCGCAATCGAGGCCCAGCATCACGTCCTTGCCGGCGGTGTAACCGGCCTTGCCGATCGCGGCGACGACGAAGTCGAGCGCTGCTTCCGCCGACGCGATGTTCGGCGCAAAACCGCCCTCGTCGCCGACGTTGGTGTTGTGTCCGGCCTTCTTCAGTTCGCCGCGCAGCGTGTGGAAGATTTCGGAGCCGCAGCGCAGCGCCTCGGCGAAGCTCGACGCGCCGACCGGCAGGATCATGAATTCCTGGAAGTCGATCGGATTGTCGGCATGCGCGCCGCCGTTGATGATGTTCATCATCGGCACCGGCAGCGTCCGCGCCGAGGTACCGCCGACATAGCGATAGAGCGGCATGTCGAGAGATTCGGCTGCCGCCCTGGCGCAGGCCAGCGAGACGCCGAGGATGGCGTTGGCCCCGAGCCGGCTCTTGTTCGGGGTACCGTCGAGATCTATCATGATCTGGTCGAGCATGACCTGCTCCTCGACCGCCTGATCGGTCAGGGCTTCGTAGATCTCGCCGTTGACGGCCTCGACCGCCTTCAGCACGCCCTTGCCGAGATAGCGCCTATTGTCGCCGTCCCGCAGCTCGACCGCTTCATGCGCGCCGGTCGAAGCGCCGGACGGCACTGCGGCGCGGCCCATCGAGCCGTCTTCCAGCACCACTTCGACTTCCACCGTGGGGTTGCCACGGCTGTCGAGGATTTCGCGGCCGATGATGTCGACGATTGCGGTCATGTCGTAAACTTTCCTGGATGAGAGGTCCGGTTTCGGGGGCGTCTTACACGGCGCGCGGGCAAATGTGAACGCTTGCCTGAGGGCATTTCCGGCGCCCGGATTTCGGAGTGGCAAAATGCGCCGAAGCTTGGCCTGAGCACCCCGACATTCACCTTGATGGACCCTCCTAACGCAATGAATCGGCGTCGATTTCATCGAAATCCTGCCGGGTTCCGACACCAGGGGCTGCGGCGCTCCGAGGCGCGTAACCGATCATGGTCTGGGCAGCGGTTGACGGCTGCGTCCGATGCGTTCATGCCAGCCTCCGCAACAGGACGAAGCGAATGGCGAAGAAATCACTGCAGCTCGGCCGCGCCGTGCAATGGCCGGACAGCCCGGAAAGGGCAAAGCTCGACCGCGTACCCAACCCGCAGGCCGGCACCAACTATCTGGTCCGGTTTACCGCGCCGGAATTCACCTCGCTGTGCCCGGTGACGGGCCAGCCGGATTTCGCACATCTCGTCATCGACTACGCGCCCGGCCAGTGGCTGCTCGAATCCAAATCGCTGAAACTCTACGTCGCCAGTTTCCGCAATCATGGCGCCTTTCATGAGGATTGCACCGTCATGATCGGCAAGCGGATCGCGGCCGAGATCAAGCCGAAATGGCTGCGCATCGGCGGCTACTGGTATCCGCGCGGCGGCATTCCGATCGACGT
>JAQSDT010000508.1 GCA_029946075.1 bacterium
CCGTTCGCAGCAAAAAAATGGCCTGTACCCGGCGCTTAGGACCAAAGCGCCGCAACTGGACAATCGACCGTAAAAATGGTCCGGATCGGGCTCATGGCAAGGCAGGTTTTGGCAAGGCAGGTTTTGGCAAGGCAGGTTTTGCAGATGGACCGGCGCGAATGGATGGCGGGGTTTGGCGCAGCCTCGCTCGGCCTGCTGCTGCCCGGCGGCAGTCTTGCCCAGGGACTTGCTGCACAAGGTAGCACGGTCGCGATCCAGGCGCGCCAGGGCGGCCTGAGCCTGCGTGCCGGGGTAGCGGAAACGCCGGTCTGGATGCTGGCCAGCCCGGACCTGCGGTTCCGCCGCGGCGACAACCTGCTGGTTCAATTCGCCAATGACCTGAAGGTGCCGGTGGGGCTGGACTGGCGCGGGATCGACGGGGTTCCCGCCATCGAGCCGTTGATCGCCCGCCGGCTGCTGGCCCCTTCCGGTCAGGAAACCGTCAGGATTCCATTGCGCCACGCCGGGACCTTCCTGTGCGACATGAACCTGCTCGCCGTCCAGAACGCGCTGCCGGCGCGCGGCCAGCCCCTGGTGGTCGCCGAAACCGACCCCTCGAGCGCCGATCGCGACGAGGTGCTGCTGGTCGAGGAATGGCGCCTGAAGGCCGACGGGACCGCGGTCGTCCCCGGCAACGACCCGGCCGAAACCACGGTTTCCTATACACTTAACGGCAAGCCCTCAGTCGACGTGTCAGCCCGTTCCAACGAGCGGCTGAGACTTCGCTTCATCAACGGCAGCCGGCGCACCATCATCGCGCTGAAGCTGGAACACGTTGACGTCACGGTCATGGCCATCGACAGCCAGCCGACGGAACCGTTTCTGGCCCGCAACGGCGCGATGGTGCTGGCGCCGGGCAGCCGGGTCGACGCCTTCGTCGACGTGACGGCGCCGCCCGGCTCGAACCTGAAAATCCTCCTGCACGAAGGCAAACAATCCCGGACCATCGGCTTCATCATCGTATCCGGCGAGCCGCCTGCACGCCCCGCCCCGCTGCCGCCCCCGCCGCCGCTGCCGTCCAACGGGCTGCCGGCGCAGATCGACCTGAGGAGCGCCCTCCGCGCCGATCTCGCGCTGGGCGGGCCCAACTGGATCCTGACGCCCAATATGGCCAACACGCCAAAGCCGACCTTCCGCGTCAAACCCGGGCGCGCCGTCGTGCTGGCGGTGACCAACCGCGCCGATACCGCAACCGTGTTTCGTCTGCACGGCCACCATTTCCGCCTGCTGGACCGGCTCGACGACGGCTGGAAGCCGTTCTGGCTCGACACCCTCGCCATCGAGCCCGGCCAGACCCAGCGCATCGCCTTTGCGGCCGAACATTCCGGGCACTGGCTGCTGGAATCCATCGCCGCCGATTGGGCTGCGCAGCGCTTCGTGCGATGGTACGCCGTCGAGTGAGGAAACCAGCATGAGCAAACCGGTCCCAGCCATCCGCAGCGTCAAGGCGCGAGGCGTCGTCGTGCCGCTGAAGCGGCCCGTCAAGAATGCCTTCGGCATCATCGACAGCGGACCGCTGGTGCTGATCGACGTCGAGACCGATCAGGGCGTCACCGGCCACGCCTACATCTTTGCCTATGCCAGGCTGACGATCAGGCCGCTGGTGCACCTGATCGAGGAAATCGGCCGCGAACTCACGGGACAGCCGGTCGCGCCGTACGATCTGATGAAGGCGATGGACGCCAAATTTCGCCTGCTCGGCTGGCAGGGCCTCGTCGGCATGGCGGTGTCGGGCCTCGACATGGCGTATTGGGATGCGCTCGGCCAGATCGCCGGTCGGCCATTGGCCGAGTTGCTCGGCGGCGCGCCGCGGCCGGTGAAGGCCTATGACAGTTATGGCGTCGTCGACCCCGTCAAGGACGAGAAGGCGCTGCGCCATTCGCTCGATCAAGGCTTCAAGGGCATCAAGATCAAGGGCGGCGACGGCGATGCCGCCAATGACGAACGCGTGGTGAGCGGCGTGCGCGCTCTGCTCGGCGACGACATCGCGCTGATGATCGACTTCAACCAGTCGCTCGATCCGGCCGAAGCCACGCGCCGCATCGACCGCCTCGCGCCGTACGATCTGCACTGGATCGAGGAACCGGTGCCGCAGGAGAATCTCCTGGGCCACGCCAAGGTGCGCGAGATGTCGCCGACGCCGATCCAGGCCGGCGAGAACTGGTGGTTCCCGCGCGGCTTTGCCGAGGCGATCGCAGCCGAAGCCAGCGACTTCATCATGCCCGACGTGATGAAGTGCGGCGGTGTCACCGGCTGGATGCAGGTGGCTGCGCAAGCTGAAGCCGCGAACATTCCGACGTCGAGCCATCTGTTCGCGGAAACCAGCGCGCATCTGCTGGCGGTAACACCGACCGCGCACTGGCTCGAATTCCTCGACTTCGCCAGCATCATCCTGGTGCACCCCGCCGAGATCATTGACGGCACGGTGACCGCGCGAGGCCCGGGCCTGGGGCTGGAGTGGGATGAGACGGCGGTGGCGAAGTATCTCGTCTAGCTCAGTACCGTAGGATGGGTGGAGCGCAGCGATACCCGTCACCCCCTGCAACTACGAAGGCGATGGGTATCGCTGCGCTCCACCCATCCTACGCTCAATACTCGATCCCGAACGCGTCGTAGAGCCGGCGGAACACGGCGGGCAGCACTTCCGGCAAATCTTCCGCGATCAGGCCCGGCCCTGCCTCGCTCGCGGCCTCGCCGTGCATCCAGACGCCGATGCAGGCGGCTTCGAAGGCGGCGACGCGTTGCGCCAAAAATCCTGCAATAATGCCGGCCAGCACGTCGCCGGCGCCGGCGGTGGCGAGCCAGGGCGGCGCGTTGGCGGCGATCGAGGCGCGGCCGTCAGGTGCAGCCACCACCGTGTCCGGTCCCTTCAGCAACACCACCGCGCCGCAGCGCATCGCGGCGTCGCGCACGCGCTCGAGTTTGGAACGGCCGGGATGCTTGTTGCTGGGATCGCTGAACAGCCGCGGAAACTCGCCCTCATGCGGCGTCAGCACCACTTGCGGATCTCCGCTCGCCTTGATCGATTCAAACAGCCGCTCCGGCGCCTCGGCAAAACTCGTCAGCGCGTCCGCATCGAGCACGAGGCCGCGCCTGGCCGAGAGCGCGGTGTGAACGAAATCGCGGGTCCGCGCGCCGACGCCGGCACCCGGGCCGATCACGATGGCACTGAGACGCCGGTCGCCGAGCGCCTCGCCGAATTCG
>JAQSDT010000509.1 GCA_029946075.1 bacterium
ACGGCGCAGCCGGCCTGATCGCAGCGCCGCCGTTAGCCGGGAGCCGCTGCAGCGGGCTTCGGCTTCGGCAGCGGCTTGTCCTGACGCTTGGACCAGGAAATGTAGTAGGCGACGATCGTCATGATCGCGATGCCGGTCACGCTGACGAATATCTGCGCGAGCAATGAGCCCGAACTCATCGACAACTGGAAATGTCCGACAAAGGACAGGAATACGCCGACGCAGAACACCGCCAGCGACTGCTGACCGCAGACGACGAGCGGATCGAAGATTTTCCATTCCAGCCCGGGCCAGTCCTTCGGCACGAACCGGATGACCAGGATGACGATGACGATGAAGTGCAGGAAGCGATAGGGCGCCAGGTTGGTCTTGTCGTTCGGATTGAACGTCGAATAGAGCCAGTGCGGGAATAGCTCGCCGAAAGAAGGAAACTTGCCCGCCATGGTCATGACCAGCGCGAGGATCATGTAGCCGATACAGAACCAGAGCGTGGCCGGATGCATGATGACGGCCGCCGACTTCTTGGCGCCGCCGAGCGCGCACCACGAGCCGAAGATGAACAGCACCTGCCAGGCGAACGGGTTGAAGTACCAGGTGCCGGCCGGATAGGCGGGGAGATTCCAGCCGGTCTGCCGCGACACCAGCCACAGCACGATGGCCGCGACCATGGTCCAGTTCGGCTGGCGCAGCATCATCCACAGCACCGGCGGAAACAGACCCATCAGGACGATGTAGAGCGGCAGCACGTCGAGATTGACCGGCTTGAACTTCAGGAACAGTCCCTGCCGCAGCGTTTCGGTCGCGTTGTCGATCAGCCCGACGACGTTGAATTCGTTCACCAGTTCGGAATCGCCGAATCGCAGCGCCAGATAGCTGATCGAGGCGATGTAGATCACGAACAGGATGATGTGGGCGACGTAAAGCTGCCAGACCCGTTTGGTCAGGCGCGTGGCGCCGACGATGAAGCCGCGGTCGAGCATCATCCGGGCGTAGACGAACGAAGCCGTATAGCCGGAGATGAACACGAAGAGGTCGGCGGCGTCGCTGAAACCGTAATTGCGGGTGGTGACCCAGTTCACGACGTTGTCGGGAATGTGGTCCAGGTAGATCGCCCAGTTCGCGACCCCTCGAAACAGGTCGAGCCGGAGGTCGCGTCCTTTTTCAGGCAGGGTAGCGTTGATTTTCATGGGTGCCGCTTCGGTGTGATGCTTTCGGGAAGATCGTGCCGCCACGAATCCGGGCTTCGGCCGACGGCTGGCCCCAGATTGTCACAGTGCAGCATAATGACTATACCGGTACGAAAATGGTACATCCGGGTTTCTGGAATCACCGATCAAACCTCCTGAATGGTGTCTCTATACTATCCCGGCTGTTTCCACCAACCGCTTCCATATCGCATAGCGCCTGAGGATCTGACCATCCATGACCGCCCGCATTTTCAAGCCTGCCAAGAACGCGATGCAATCGGGAAGGGCCAAGACCCGGGAATGGCAGCTCGACTATGAGCCCGAGCTGCCCCGCGCGATCGAGCCCCTGATGGGCTGGACCTCGTCGAGCGACATGAAACAGCAGTTGACGCTGCATTTCGACACCAGGGAAGACGCCGTGGCCTATTGCGAGCGCAAGGGCATCCCGTACCAGGTGATCGAGCCCAAATCGTCGGCCGAGCGTTCGGTCGCCTACGCCGACAATTTCGCCTTCAGGCGCGTCGAGCCCTGGACCCACTAAGGGACTTGGACGCTCCAAGAGACTGGGCGCTCTAAGGGACTGGACGCGTCAAAAGCGGCGCCGGGCTATTTGGTCGGGCTGACGAGGTAATCCGGTATCGGCAGCGGGGCGTCCTTGGCGACGCCGAGCACCGGGAAGGTCCTGATGTTACGGACCTCCGGCATGGCGGCAAACTGCAGCAGCTGCTGGTGCATGCCCTCGACGCTGCGCGCGACGCATTTGAGCAGATAATCCGCATCGCCCGAGATCCGCCAGGACTGCTGGACCAGCGGCAGCGCCGCAATCGACCGTTCGAACGCCTGCAGCGTCGCCTGCGCCTGGCTCTGCAGCTGAATCAGGACGAAGGAAATCACCTCATAGCCGAGCAGCTTTTCGTCCAGCGTCGCCCGGATGGCGCTGACATAGCCGCGCTCGCGCAGCGAACGGACCCGGCGCCGGCAGGGCGGCTCCGACAGGCCGACCCGCTCGGCCAGCTCGTTGTTGCGGATGCGGCCGTCCTTTTGCAGTTCGGCCAGGATTTTCAGGTCGATCTCGTCGAGGGTTTGACGGTCGGTCATGGCCATCCCGGGAAGCTGTTCACTTGGCCCGAGCCGTGCGGTGCGGGGAGGGGGCAGGTTTGGCCGAACGCCGGGCCGATCCGGCCGAATCGATCCCCACGCCCGACAGCACCAGCTTCTCATGGGCGGCGACGATGGCTTCCTTGGTCAACCGCCCGCCGGGCCGGTACCAGCCGGTGAGGCCGGTCAGCAGCGAAAGGATGGCAAAGGTCGCGACCTGGATATCGACCACCTCGAAGGCGCCTTCGGCCACGCCCTCGGCGAGGATTTCCGCCAGCCGCTTTTCGTAGGCGCCGCGCAGCGCCACGATGGTCTCATAATTCTTCGGCTCCAGGCTGCGCAGCTCGGAATTGGCGATAAAGACCTCGCGCTTCCGGTTCATGTGATAGGTGACGTGGAAGGCGACGAATGCGCGGAGCTTGTCGGCGGGCCGTTCCATGCCCTGCAGGGCACGGTCGAGCTGGCGCAGCAGCTCGTTGATGTGGTCGCGCACCAGTTCGAACAGCAATTCCTGCTTGGTGCTGATATGGTTGTACAGCGAGCCCGACTGGATGCCGACTTCGGCGGCGAGCTGGCGCAGGCTCATGGCGGCGTAGCCGTGCTCGAAGATCAGGCGAAGCCCGGCCTTGCGGATCGCCTCCATCGTCTTCGGGCCGTGTGAGCCGATCGTCCGTGCCATGTCGTCCGTGTCATGGGTCTTAATGAAAGGAGGATGTGAGTCGTCGAAACGAACGCTCGATCGTATAAATAGTGTCACGAAAACCCTTGGTTTTCAATAGTCTGAAGAATTGATACGGTGCCGTATTGGTTCTTCTTGCGTCAGCGTTAAAAAAACGTATGATCGTTTAATTCAAGAAGATCATCCAGGAGGAAGCATGGCCTCGAACCGGGCGGCAGTGTTCAACTTCGACCTCGGCGAAACCGCGGATGCGATCCGCGAGACGGTGCACGC
>JAQSDT010000510.1 GCA_029946075.1 bacterium
TTTGGCGACAACCGCGTCGGCGATCTTCTCGTCGACGACGAGACGCTCGGTCGACATGCAGATCTGGCCCGGGTTCATGACGGCGCCGAAGGCGGCGGCCGCCACCGCCGCGTCGATATCGGCATCGTCGAGCACGATCATCGGCGCCTTGCCGCCGAGTTCGAGCAGCGCCGGCTTGAGATATTTGGCAGCCACCTGCGCGATGATGCGGCCGACGCGCGTCGAGCCGGTGAAGTTGACCCGCCGTACGGCGGGATGGCCGATCAGCATTTCGATCAGGGCAGGGGCGTCTTCCGGCGCGTTGGTGATGACGTTGAGCGCGCCCGGCGGCAGGCCCGCATCGCGCAGGCATTCGGCGATCAGCCGATGCGTGCCCGGACAGATTTCGGACGCCTTCAGGATGACGGTGTTGCCGCAGGCCAGCGGCAGCGCGATGGCGCGCACGCCGAGGATGACGGGTGCATTCCACGGCGCCATGCTCAGGATCACGCCGGCCGGCTGGCGCACCGCCATCGCGATGCAGCCCGGCTTGTCGGAGGGGATGACTTCGCCGGAGATCTGCGTCGTCATGGCGGCGGCCTCGCGCAGCATGCCGGCGGCAAGGTGAACGTTGAAGCTGGCCCAGCCGGCGGTGGCGCCGGTCTCTGCCGCCATCAGCTCGATGAATTGCGGCGCCTTCGATGCCAGCAGATCGGCAGCCTTCAGCAGGATGGCGCGGCGGGCATTCGGGCCGGTGGCGGACCAGGCCGGGAAGGCGGCTGCCGCCGCATCCGCTGCGCGCTTGGCGTCGACGAGCTGGGCCGCAGCCGCGCGGCTTGCGATATCGCCGGTCACCGGGTTCAGACGGTCGAATGTTCCGCCGTTCGACGCCGGGACATCCTTGCTATCGAGCATCAGCGAGACTTCGAACATGGGTTTCTCCTTCGCCAGCGTGGTGGGATCATGTGAATGGGGGGCGGCCGGTTCAGCGCCGCCGAGATAGGCGCGCTGCACGGCCGGGTCGGATTTCAACTGATGCGCGGTGCCGTGTCCGACGATCGCGCCGTTGGCCAGCACATAGCCGCGGTCGGCGATGCGCA
Source organism: bacterium (assembly GCA_029946075.1). Classification (GTDB taxonomy): domain Bacteria; phylum Pseudomonadota; class Alphaproteobacteria; order Rhizobiales; family Xanthobacteraceae; genus Bradyrhizobium. The sequence goes on from JAQSDT010000510.1 coordinate 1,080, forward strand.
GGCTTTCCTGCGCGTTCTGCTCGACCAGCAGCAGCCCGACACCGGCCTCGCGCACCCGCCGCAGCGTGGCGAACAGCTCCTGGACCATGGCAGGCGAGAGCCCGAGCGATGGTTCGTCGAGCAGCAGGATATCCGGATTGGACATCAGCGCGCGGCCAACGGCCAGCATCTGCTGTTCGCCGCCGCTCATGGTGCGCGCGATCTGCGCGGCGCGTTCGCGCAGGCGCGGAAACAGTTCCAGCACCTGTTCGCGCCGCGCGGCCTCGCCGTCGCGCGCGCGCTTCGGATTGGCGCCGAGCAGCAGGTTTTCCTTTACCGTGAGATCGCCGAAGATGCCGCGCCCTTCGGGCACCAGCGCCAGCCCGCTCTCGACGATGTCGTGTGCGGGGAGCGCCGAGATATCGCGGCCGCCGAGGTTCACCTGCTTGCCCGGCAGCGTCCGCACCACGCCGGCAATCGCTTTGAGCAGCGACGTCTTGCCGGCGCCATTCGCGCCGAGAATAGTGACGATCTCGCCGTGGCCGACGTCCAGCGCGACGTTGTCGAGCGCGCGGTGCTGGCCATAGGCGACACTGAGATTCCGGACCTCAAGCATCGGCGGCCACCCCGCCAAGATAGGCCTTCACCACGGCCGCATCGGCAAGAACGTCGGCGGTCGCACCTTCTGCGATCTTCCGGCCGCTGCTCATGACGACGCAGCGGTCGCACAACGCGCGAACGGCGCTCATCACGTGCTCGACCAGTACGATGGTGATGCCGTCGGCCTTGAGCGACCGGATCAGGTCGATGCCGATCGTCAGCTCCGACGGATTGAGCCCGGCCAGCCATTCATCCAGCAGCAGCAGGCGCGGCTTTGCGGCGAGCGAGCGCGCCAGTTCGAGCCGCTTGCGGTCGATATAGGTGAGGTCGGCGGCGGGTCTAAAATCCTGTCCGCCGAGGCCGACGCGCAGCAACAATTCGTCGATCCGCGCCTCGGTATCGCCGGCCGAAAGATACGGCCGGTGAAACGCCAGCCCGGCCTTGATGTTCTCGCGGCAATCCATGCCGTCGAGCACACGCACGAGCTGGAACGTGCGCGCAAGGCCAAGCCGCGCAATCTTGTAAGAGGCGAGCGCGGCGATCTCATGTCCGGCGAGGCGGATCGAGCCGGCGTCGGGCTGCAGCACGCCCGACATCAAATTGAGCGCGGTGGTCTTGCCGGAACCATTGGGGCCGAGCAGCCCCATGATCTCGCCCGGCGCCACCGTAAAGCCGAGATCGTTGACCGCAACGAGCCCGCCGAAGGCGCGCCGCAAGCCTTTCACGTCGAGCACGGGTGCGTTGCTCATGCCGCCACCCGTTCGGCTTTTAAACCGCGCAGCTTCTCCGGCAGCTTCTCTATCAACCCCGCAACGCCGCGTGGAAGCAGATAAACGATGACAAGGAAGATGCAGCCGAGGATGATCGTAAAGGTGTTGGGGAAACGCGCGCTGAGCAGCTCGAACAGCAAGGTCAGCGGGACCGCGCCGAGCACCGGCCCCCACAGCCGGTGCGCGCCGCCGAGCAGCGCCATGATCAGCACCTGGAACGAGATCATCGAGTTGAAGGCGATCGACGGTTCGATGTAGGTCCAGCGCGGCGCCATGATCGCGCCCGCCAGCGTCATCACGGTGGCGCTGATCGTAAACAGCGTCAGCTTGGCAACGGTGGTGTTGATGCCGCAATGTTTGGCGACGGTCTCGTCCTCGCCGATCACGCGTAGCGCGAAGCCGAGCCGCGACCGCGCGATCAGCCAGCCCAGCAGGAACACCGCGGCGGCGAGCGCCAGCAATTGCCAGTAGATATCGGCCTGCGTGATGTTGACGAACACGTAGCGTCCAAGCACGCGCGACTTGTTGACTTCGAACCAGACGACGAGCTGGCGGATCAACTCGGTGAGACCAAACGTGAAGATGACGAAATAGACGCCGCTCAGCCGCAGCGTCGAGAGGCCGACGATGGCGGCGACGAACGCGCCGAGGGTAGCTGCGATCAGCAGCACCAGCGGCCAGGGCAGGACCTCGCCGAGCACGGCAACCGTGTAGGCGCCAATGCCGAAGAACGCCGTCGTCGCCAGCGAAACGTAGCGGGTCGGCCCCGAGAACAGGCCCCAGGCTGTCGCCAGCACGGTGTAT
>JAQSDT010000511.1 GCA_029946075.1 bacterium
AACAGTTCGGATTTGGCGGGATCCTTTTCCTGACAGTCGGCGAGCTTGCCGGGCAGCGAGGTGCTGCCGAGCGGGCTCTTGCGGGTCAGTTCGCGCGCCTTGCGGGCGGCTTCGCGCGCTGCCGCGGCCTGGATCACCTTGCCGACGATGACCTTGGCTTCGGTCGGATGTTCCTCGAACCAGGCGGCGAGCGCCTCGTTGAGCACGTTCTCGACCACGGGGCGCACTTCCGAGGACACCAGCTTGTCCTTGGTCTGCGACGAGAATTTCGGGTCCGGCACCTTCACCGAGAGGACGGCGGTAAGGCCTTCGCGGCAGTCGTCGCCGGTGAGCGCGATCTTTTCCTTTTTCGCATGGGCCTCGGCATAGCCGTTGACCTGGCGCGTCAGCGCGCCGCGGAAGCCGGCGAGGTGGGTGCCGCCGTCGCGCTGCGGGATGTTGTTGGTGAAGCACAGCACGTTCTCGTGGTAGCTGTCGTTCCACCACAAGGCGGCCTCGACGCCGATGTCGTTGAGCTCGGCGCGGACCATGATCGGGGCGGGCACGATCGCCTTCTTGTTGCGGTCGAGATATTTGACGAATTCCTCGACGCCGCCGGCATATTGCATCACCTCGCGCTTTTCGACCGCGTGGCGCATGTCCGACAGCACGATGTTGACGCCGGAATTCAGGAAGGCGAGTTCGCGCAGGCGATGCTCGAGCGTCGCGAAATCGTATTCGACATTGGTGAAGGTTGCGGACGAGGCAAAGAACGTCACCTCGGTGCCGCGCTTGCCGTTGGCGTCGCCGACCACCACGAGCGGCGCGACCGCGTCGCCATGGGCGAATTCGATGTAGTGCTCCTTGCCGTCGCGCCAGACGCGAAGCTGCAGCTTGCTCGACAGCGCGTTGACGACGGAGACGCCGACGCCGTGCAGGCCGCCGGAAACCTTGTAGGAGTTCTGGTCGAACTTACCGCCGGCGTGGAGCTGGGTCATGATGACCTCGGCCGCGGAAATGCCTTCACCCTTGTGAATGTCGACCGGAATGCCGCGGCCGTCGTCGCGCACCGTCACCGAACCGTCGGCGTTGAGGATCACTTCGACGGCGGAGGCGTGACCGGCGAGCGCTTCGTCGATGGCGTTGTCGACGACTTCGTAGACCATGTGATGCAGGCCGGAGCCGTCATCGGTGTCGCCGATATACATGCCCGGCCGCTTGCGCACGGCGTCGAGGCCCTTCAGCACCCGGATCGATTCCGCACCATATTCAACGGGAACGGGTTGCTCATTATCGGCAGGTGTCTGCCGGGCAGGTTCTGTCATGTGAGGCCTTCGAGGGTGTCCCGAATCAGCTGCGCAAAATGAGGCGCTGATGGGTCTATTTGTGCCATGAAAGGGACAATGCGCCTAGCGCAATATCTCTATCCACAAGTCGTTGAATAGATAGTGTTATTTCGATCTATTTCAAGGCTTCGAAAGGCCGATTCCGGAGGCTTCGAAAAGCCTGATTCGAGGACAGATTCCGCGCCTTCGGGAACGGTCGTTTCGGGGTTCCGAAACACGTTTCGGGCTGCCGTTCCGGTCATCGGCCTGAAGGCGTCACACGTTCGAGCACGGCCATCATGCGAAACGCCATCTGGCGCTGGATTGCCTCGGGGATGGCTCGCTCGAAGGCGAGCAGCGGCCGAACCAGGGCCGCCGGCAACAAGGACCACGGCTTGAAACCCCCGCTCAGCGGGTACGCAAACAGGCTGAGCCAGCTGACGCGGCACACCCGCAGCGAAGGTACCGTCGCTTCGACGCGGCGGCGTGCCGCGGGCGTGGCGAACAGCAGCGTCGGGATCGCCTGGTTGGCGTCGAACGGGTCTCGATCGGGGTGGATCGCGACGGGCGCGAACGGGTCGGCGGTCATGTCCACGGGCTCTTCGTGGAAATTCTCGTAGAACCGGCGTGCAAGCGGCGTCATGGCCGGCTCGATCATCGCCAGCCGGCCGCCCGGTCTGAGCAGGCGCGCCGCTTCGTGGAGGAATTCGATGGGCCGCTCCAGATGATGCAGGACGTCGAGCATCACAATCCCGGAGAAGCGCCCGTCGCCGAAAGGCAGCCGGTGGGCATCGGCAACGACATCGATTCCCGGAAAAAGCAGGATGTCGGTGGAAACGATGTCGGGCCTCGATTCCTTGACGTGGGCCGTCCCGCCGCCGATGTCGAGAACCGGGCCGTCCGGACAGCTTGCGAACAATTGCCGGTGAAAGTCGCGATACAGCAGGCGGATGGCTTCCTTCCGCTCCCATGCCTCGCGATGTTCGATCTGGCGCAGGTCCGTCATGGCAGGCTCAGACCGCCTTGAGTTTTCGATACGCGAACCACACCATCTTCAGCAGCAGCCAGCCGTCGCGGAAACGCGAGATCTGGGTCTCGCCGAAGGTGCGCGCCTTGTAGTGGATCGGTGTCTCGATGATTTTCAGGTTCTGCTTGGCGGCGCCGAAGATCAGGTCGAAATCGCCGAACGGATCGAAATTGCCGAAATAGCTGCGCTCGCGCGCCAGCACTTCGTAGTCTTTCCGGAGCAGGACCTTGGTGCCGCACAACGTATCGGTCAGGCGGGTATTGACGAGGTAGCTGAACAGATAGGCGAAGCAGCGGTTGGCAATGAAGTTGAGCGGACGCATCGCTTCGTTTTCCATCGGGTAGACGAGGCGTGTGCCGTTGACGAATTCGGCCTTGCCGGTTTCGATCACCGCCTGATATTTCGGCAGCGCTTCCGGCGGCATCGTCAGGTCGGCGTCGAGAATCATCAGCACGTCGTGGCTGGCGGCAGCGAAGCCCTTGCGGACCGCGTCGCCCTTGCCCTTGCCGCCCTGCTTCATCACCTTGATGTCCCAGTCGTCCTTATACGCGTCGCGGACGCGCTCGCATTCCTCGAATGTGCCGTCGCTGGAGTTACCTTCGACGAACAGAATTTCCTGCGCTGCGCCGAATTTCGGCATCCGACGGATCGCATTTTCGATATTGCCGCGCTCGTTGCGGCAGGGAATGACGATGCTGGCCGACAATTTGCGATCGGGAAACTGCCGGACCGGGCGCGCGACGATATAGGTGCGCAGACAAAGCTGCCGGATTCCCGGTAGCGGCGCGACGTAGCGGTTGAAGAACGTTCCGATCCCGAACCAGCGGAAGGGGACCAGCTGCCGTTGCTCGTGGCGAATGAGCTCGAAATCCGCCAGATCGATCAGGTTGA
>JAQSDT010000512.1 GCA_029946075.1 bacterium
TATGGGTCCCGGCGTTCGCCGGGACGACCAATGACCTTCCTTGACTTGCCGCCCTGCCCCGCCCAAAACCGGCTCAAAGCAATGGAGGATGCGCATGTTCAAGGATCTGTTCTCGCTCAGGGGCCGCGTCGCGTTGGTGACGGGCGGCTCGCGCGGCATCGGCAAGATGATCGCGGCCGGTTATCTCGCGCAAGGCGCGGCCAAAGTCTACATCACTGCGCGCAAGGCCGGTCCCTGCGAAGCCACCGCCAAGGAACTCTCCGCGGCCTATGACGGCGAATGCATCGCGCTGCCGATCGACATTTCGACCGTCGAAGGCTGCAACAAGCTCGCTGCCGAATTCATCAAGCTCGAACCGAAGCTCGACATCCTCGTCAACAATGCCGGTGCGGCCTGGGGCGCGGAGTTCGATGAATTCCCCGAGAACGGCTGGGACAAGGTGATGGACCTCAACGTCAAATCGCTGTTCTTCCTGACCAAGGCGCTGGCCAAACCGCTGCGCGCCGCGGCCTCGCCCGAACGCCCCGCCAAGGTGATCAACATCGCCTCGATCGACGGCATCTTCGTCAACCCGGGCGAGACCTACTCCTACGGCGCCAGCAAGGCCGCCGTGATCCATCTGACGCGGCGCATGGCGACGAAACTGATCAAGGACAATATCAACGTGACCGCGATCGCACCGGGCGCCTTCGCCTCCGACATGAACCGCGCCGCACGCGATCAGGCGGACGAACTCGCGAAACGCATTCCGGCGCGGCGCATCGGGACCGACGAGGACATGGCAGGTCTTGCGATCTATCTCGCCTCGCGCGCCGGCGATTACGTCGTCGGCAACACCATCGCGGTCGATGGCGGCGTGGTGTACGCGAATGCCGGGCTGGAGATTTCGGGTTAACACACACACACGATGTCGTCCCGGCGAAGGCCGGGACCCATACCGCGTGATGCATCGATAAGGCAACGTCGCAGACACCGCGCCGTAACAACGACGGCCGGTGGCTATGGGCCCCGGCTCAAGGCCGGGGCGACGGCGTAAACCTCACGTCTCGATCTTCACATACTCGAAATCGCCGGGCTTGTTGTCGATGCCGACTTTCGGCGGCGAGATCCACGAGGCGTATTCGCCGGCTTCGGTGACCGGCTTCATCAACGAGGCGATGAAGTCGCCATCGGCGGTCGACGGCAGCCAGTCGCCCTTGCGCGCGTTCCAGGTGGCGTCGTCGATCAGCACGCCTTCGGGCGTCGCGTGGATATCCTTGAATTCGCCGATCTGGCGGTGGAACGCGACGTTCGGCAGGGTCAGCTTGTACTGATAGCCTGCGGTCGAGATCACCTTGTTCCAGCGCAGCATGCCCTTGACGCAATCCTGCGTGTAATCGTCGCGCAGGCGCATGTTGAGCGCGGTCAGCGCCGGCTCGTCGACGCGCTTGATGACGCCGTCGACCAGCTTGAGCACGGGATAGGTCGCGTTCTTGAGCTGATGGTCGTCGTCGATCTGGGTTTCGCGGTAGCGGCCCTTGATGCCGGCGTTGAAGGCGTTCGCCGCATTGGTCGAGACTTCCGAGCCGAACAGGTCGAGCGACAGCGAGTAGTGCAGGTGCAGCTTCTTCTGGATGGTCGGCAGGTCGATGACGCCGAGCGCACGGACTTTTGCGATATCGGTGGGATCGGTAATCCCCGCTTCCTTCATCGCCTCGCAGGTGCGCTGCACGACGCGGCTGATGCCGGTCTCGCCGACGAACATGTGGTGCGCTTCTTCGGTCAGCATGAAGCGGCAGGTGCGCGACAACGGATCGAAGCCGGACTGCGCGAGCGAGTGCAGCTGCATCTTGCCGTCGCGATCGGTGAAGTAGGTGAACATGAAGAACGACAGCCAGTCCGGCGTCGCTTCGTTGAAGGCGCCCAGCATGCGTGGTGAGTCCGCATCGCCGGAGCGGCGGCGCAGCAAATCATCGGCTTCCTCGCGGCCGTCGCGGCCGAAATATTTCTGCAGCAGGTAGACCATCGCCCAGAGATGGCGGCCTTCCTCGACATTGACCTGGAACAGATTGCGCAGATCGTAGAGCGAGGGCGCGGTCTTGCCGAGATGGCGCTGCTGTTCGACCGAGGCCGGCTCGGTATCGCCCTGGATCACGATCAGCCGGCGCAGCGTGGCGCGGTGTTCGCCGGGGACTTCCTGCCAGGCCGGTTTGCCGTAATTCTCGCCAAAGGGAATGACACGGTTCTCTTCCTGCGGCGCAAGCAGGATGCCCCAGCGATATTCCGGCATCTTGACATAATCGAACTTGGCCCAGCCGCGCGGGTCGACCGAATAGGCGGTGCGCAGATAGACCAGCGACTGCTGGAAGCCTTCCGGCCCCATGTCGCCCCACCAGTCCATGTAGCCGGGATGCCAGCCTTCGAGCGCTTTCAGCACCTGGCGGTCTTCGCTGAGATTCACGTTGTTCGGAATCTTGGTCGAGTAGTCGACGTTCATGATGTTCATGGCGTGTACTCCTTGGAGACATTTTCCGTCATGCCCGGGCTTGTCCCGGGCATCCACGTCTTCTCTTGTTCGAGCAAGGACGTGGATGGCCGGGACATCTGTGCGAAGACGCGCTTCGCGCTTTTGCCCGGCCATGACGGCAAGAGGTGGCTAAACCCGTGTCATATCGAATTGCGCCTTCTGGCCGGTGCCGTAGCGGCGCAGGGCGCCGTTTTCGCCGACCGCGTTCGGACGCTGGAAAATCCAGTTCTGCCACGCCGTGAGGCGCGAGAAGATCTTCGACTCCATGGTCTCGGGACCCACGAAGCGCAAATTGGCTTCCATGCCGGTGAGGCCGTCGGGCGAGAACGACGTGCGCTCTTCGAGGAACACGCGCACTTCGTCGTCCCAGTCGATGTCGTCGAGCGCGAAGGTGACGAGGCCGAGTTCTTCGGCCTCCTCGGCATCGAGCGTGGTGCCGATGGTGGCCTCAGCACGGTCGAGATCGGACGGATCGGCCTGGAAGCGCGACTGCAATCGCGTGAGACCGTGGCTCATCGGATAGGGACCGAAATTCATGGCGGTGAGCTGGATCGCAGGCGGCTGGCGGTTGTCGCCCTGCCGCGAGCCGATCAGCATGTAGGAGCGGTCGGCGGCGAACACGAGTTCGGCGAGCGTGCCGACGAAGCAGGAGCCCGGCTCGACCAGCGTTACCAGCGTGCGCGAAGTGACGTCGATGCGTTTGAGCA
>JAQSDT010000513.1 GCA_029946075.1 bacterium
CCCCGGCTTGGCGGAATATGCATCCACCACGGCGGGGCAGGCCAAGATCACCAGCCGCTTCACCTATGCCAACACGGCGAAGAGCCTGTTTAACATGCTCCTGCTCGACGGCACGGGCGGGAGCGGCCCGAACGCGGGCGGCGAGAAGTGGGAGCAGAAGCAGATCAACTTCGCGCAGTTGCCAGAGTTGATGCAGCAGTTTCTCAAGATTGCGGCCGGCGCGGCGGATATCACACTGATCCGCCTGCTGCAGGACGCCCCTTCGGGCCTCGGCGCCAATGGCGAGAGCGCGATCAAGTCCTACTACGACAACATCAGCGCCCGCCAGCGGACGGAACTGACGCCCGCGCTGTCCCGGCTCGACGAGGTGATCATCCGGTCGGCGCTCGGCAGCCGCGACCCCGGCATCTGGTATTCGTGGTCTCCGCTGTGGAGCATGTCGGAGAAGGAAAAGGCCGAGGTCTTCAAGATCAAGGCTGACGCGGCCCGCACCATCGCAGGCGCATCCGCCGGCACGCTGATGCCGATCGAGGCCCTGTCGGACGCCTTCGTCAACCGCCTGATTGAGGACGGCGACCTGCCGGGGCTTGAAGGGGCGATCGAGGAGTATGGCCGACTAGGCGATCAGGAAGAGGACGAGGCGGACCTCGCTGCGGCAGCCGTCGCTGTGCAGCCCGTAGCGCCCCAGGCAAGGCCGGTGGCCGACGCGGCGCCCCGAACGCTGTATGTGCGCCGCGATGTGCTTAACCGCGGCGCAATCGAACGCTGGGCAGCCTCGCAGGGCTTCACGGACATCGTGCCCGATCTTCACGTCACGATCGCTTACAGCCGGACGCCTGTTGACTGGTTCAAGGTCGGCACGTCGTGGACGGAAAAGGTCGAGATCGTCGAGGGCGGGCCGCGCCAGATGGAACGGCTCGGCGCCGATGGCAAATACATCGCCCTCCTGATCACGGCGAACGAACTGGTCTGGCGCCATCGCGAGATCGTCGAGAACGGCGCGACGTGGGACTGGCCGGAGTATCAGCCGCACATCAGCATTCAGGTCGGCGGCGATGTCGACCTGTCCAAGGTCGAGCCCTACCAGGGGCGGATCGTGCTGGGGCCGGAAATCTTCGAAGAAGTGAAGCAGGACTGACACCATGCACTTTACCGACCGGCTAACGCTGGACGGCGCTCTGCGTCGCACCAGTGACGGATACGCTGTTGTCTCGGCGCGCGTGGCGCGTGGCGGCAATGTGCAGACCTATCTGGGCTCGGAGCTTGGCGTCACCGACAAGGCGCTGGTGCGCGTCTACAGGCCCGCAGAGGCGGTGTTCAAGAAGGACGCACTGGCCACCTATGCCGGCGTGCCGGTCACGGTCGGGCATCCGGCGGCCGGCGTCACGGCCGCGACGTGGAAGGATCTGGCAGTCGGCGAGGTCGGCGAGGACGTGCTGCGCGATGGCGAGTTCGTCCGCGTCCCGATGATGCTGCGCGACGCCAAGGCAATCGAGACGGTCGAGGCCGGCTCACGTGAACTGTCCATGGGCTACAGCGCCGAATTGACCTTCGCGGATGGTGTGTCGCCAGCGGGCGAGCAGTTCGACGCCACCATGTCCGACTTCAAGATGAATCACGTCGCGATCGTCGCCACGGCGCGCGGCGGCAAAGAGCTTCGTATCGGCGACGATGCGGGGAAGTGGGGCGCGAGCCCTGTCAAAAACCACACAGCAGACGAAAGGACCCCAGAAATGGATCTGCGCAAAGTGTTGGTGGATGGGCTCACGGTCGAGACGACCGACGCAGGCGCCCAGGCCATCTCGAAGCTGCAGTCGGCACTCGCCGACTCCGCAGCCAACATCACCAAGCTCCAGGACGACCACTCCAAGGCCATCGCGGCCAAGGATGGCGAACTGGCGAAGGCACATGCCGAACGCGATGCGGAAAAGGCCAAGGTGGTCGACGCCGCTGCGCTCGACAAGCTCGTCCAGGCCCGCGCCGATCTGGTCGGCAAGGCCAAGGCGATCGCGAAGAACGTTGTGACCGACGGTCTGTCCGACGCCGATATCCGCAAGGCTGTCGTCACGGCGGTTCGTGGTGCCGATGCGGTTGCCGACAAGTCGCCGGCCTATCTCGACGCGGCCTTCGACATCATCGCCGAGGACGCGGCCAAGGCCAAGCCCGATGCGTTCCGACGGGTCATCCAGAGCGGCGTTCACCAGGTTGGTGATGCCCGCGAGGAAGCGGCAAAGGCCCGCGCCGATCACATCAACTCGCTCCGCGACGCCTGGAAGGGCGCCCCGGCGGCCCAGCACTAAGGGAGCCCGGAAATGGCTGTTCTCCAGACTACCTATGGCAATGACTACGCCAAGGGCTTTGCCGGCATGGTTGCCAATGGCGAGACCTCCAATCGCATCTCCCGCACCGTCGAAGTGTCGGGCGGACTGGGCTTCGGCGTTCCGGCGTTTCGCTCCAGCGATCACGGCGTGAATGCCACGGTCGCCGCGGCGACATTCCTCGGCATCACGATTGCCAACTATGCGGCCCCGGCCGTCGTGGCAACCGGTGTGCAGGCGGACATCTACCCGCAGTATTCGACCGCCGCCATCATGACGCAGGGCGTCATCTGGGTTCTGGCGAGTTCGGATGTCACTGACGGCGACGCCGTCTACGTTGGCGACGGCGACCCGCTTGCGGTGAGCCTTTTCTCCAACTCTGCCACGGGCAACGTCGCTCTCGCGGGATGGTCCTTCCAGGACACCGTGTCGAGCGGTTCCCTCGTGCGCATCGCCAAGCGCTAAGGAGCATCGGACATGAACAAGCACATCGACTTTACCGACGCTCAGAACGCGCTCGGCTTCGTGATGCCGGCGTTCTACAACGTCGAGCGCACGGTCTACCAGACCAAGTATCAGGCGTTCGACTATGCGCGCCTGATCCCGGTCATCACCGAAGGCAACGAATGGGCACGTGGCGTCACGTTCCGTTCGTCCGACATTGCCGGCAAGGCTGAGTTCCTGTCGGGCAAGGGCTTCGATATGCCCTATGCCGACGTCAGCCAGACCCAGTATATGAAGGGCTTCGAACTGGCCGGCATCGGCTACGAGTGGAGCCTGGAAGAGATCCAGGTTGCGGCGATGGAAGGCCGCACGCTCGGCACGGAGAAGGCCGACGCGGCCCGTAAGGTCGCCGAACGCATGCTCTGGGGCGTCGCCGTCTCGGGCTCGA
>JAQSDT010000514.1 GCA_029946075.1 bacterium
GGCCGCCTGATGCTGCCCTACCTCGCCTTTGCCGGTCCGGTCACCGTGATGATGGCGCTGCTCAATGCGCAGGGCCGTTTCGCGCTGACGGCGTTCTCGCCGCTGCTGTTCAACATCGCGCTGATTTTGGTCATGGCCGTGCTGCTGGTCACGCGGCCCAATGCAGCGGACGCGGCGCATATCATCGCTGCGACCGTCGGCGTTGCCGGGCTGCTGCAGCTCACCACGCTGGTGCTGTTTCGCGGCGAAAATGTCGCAACGCCGCTGCGGGCTTCGTTCGACAAGGATATCCGCAGCTTCCTGGCCAGGGCCGTGCCGGGAATGATGGCAAGCAGCGCGCCGCAGCTCTTGATGGTCGTCGGCGCGATCGTCGCGTCGGCATCGCCGGCCGCGGTGTCGTGGCTGTATTTCGCCAATCGCCTGATCGAACTGCCGCTCGGCATCGTCGGTGTCGCCATGGGCACGGTGTTGATTCCGGAAATGACGCGCGCGCTGCGCAGCGGCGATCATGCCGCGGTGACCCACGCGGAATCGCGCGGGCTCGAACTCGCGGTCGGCCTCGCGCTGCCGGCGACGATCGGCCTCGCCATCCTGAGCGAGCCGATCGTACGGCTGCTGTTCGAGCACGGCGCGTTCACATCAACCGACACCGCAGCACCGGCGCGTGCGCTGATGTGGCTGACGCTGGCGCTGCCCGCGCACGTACTGACAAAGGCGCTGTCACCGGCATTCTTCGCGCGCGAAGACACGATGACGCCGCTGGTGGCGACGTTGAAGGGCGTGGCGCTGGCGACAGCGGCAGCCTTCCTGCTCGGTCACTTCTACGGCGCCGACGGCGTCGCCGCGGCGATTGCAATCGGCGCGTGGAGTGTGGCGCTGAACCTGATCCGCCGGGGCGCCGAGACCTTCGGCTTTTCGATGGATGCGGATGTGAAACGGCGGCTGCCGCGCATCGTGCTGGCGGCGCTCGCCATGGGCGCGATGCTCTGGCTTGCGACGCACGCTTTGCCCGCCCTGACGTCGGGGGCGCACGGGCTCATCCAGGCCGTCCTGCTGCTGATCGTGATCTCGGCGGGGATCGCGATTTACGGCCTGCTCTTGCAGCTTTTCGGCGTTGCTGGCTGGCGCGAGGCGGTTAACGCCATCAGGCCAAACAAGCCCTGACGACTTGCGCGACCAGGCCTTGCGTGGCAAACGACGGCGCGAAACAGGCATCCGCAACAGGATCCTTGGGGAAGCTGACAATGGCTTTTGTTGAACGGGTTTTTTCGGGCGTCCAGCCGACCGGTAATCTGCATCTCGGCAATTACCTCGGCGCGATCGTCAATTTCGTGAAGCTGCAGGAAACCCACAACTGCATCTATTGCGTCGTCGACATGCACGCGATCACGCAGGGCGTCGACGTCTGGGGCGGCCCGGCCGAGCTCGCGCGCAACACCCGCGAGGTGACGGCGGCCTTCATCGCCGCCGGCATCGATCCGAAGAAGCACATCGTGTTCAACCAGAGCCAGGTGTCCGAACACGCCGAACTGGCCTGGGTGTTCAACTGCGTGGCGCGGCTCGGCTGGCTGAACCGCATGACCCAGTTCAAGGAGAAAGCGGGCAAGGATCGCGAAAACGCGTCCGTCGGCCTCTATGCCTATCCAAACCTGATGGCGGCGGACATTCTGGTCTATCGCGCGACGCACGTTCCGGTCGGCGAGGATCAAAAGCAGCATCTCGAACTGGCGCGCGACATCGCGCAGAAGTTCAACAACGACTTTTCCGACTCGATCCGCACGCATAACTTTGGCGAGAAATTTTTCCCGCAACCGGAGCCGCTGATCACCGGACCCGCCACGCGCGTGATGTCGCTGCGCGACGGCACCAAAAAAATGTCGAAGTCGGACCCGTCCGACTATTCACGCATAAACCTCACCGACGACGCCGACGGCATCGCGCAGAAGATCCGCAAGGCCAAGACCGATCCGGAGCCGTTGCCGAGCGAGGAAGAGGGCCTGAAGACCCGCCCCGAGGCCGACAATCTGGTCGGCATCTATGCGGCGCTGTCAGGACAATCGCGTGGCGACGTGCTGCGTGAATTCGGCGGCGGACAATTCTCGGGCTTCAAGGCCACGCTGGTCGATCTTGCGGTTACCAAGCTCGGGCCGATTGGCTCCGAGATGAAGAAGCTGACGCAGGACGCCGCGTATGTGGATGCTGTGCTTGCCGATGGCGCCGACCGCGCTCGCGTCATCGCAGCCGAGACCATGGATGCGGTGAAGGACATCGTCGGCTTCATCCGCAAGAAGTAACGCGCACTACGTGGTGCAAGGAGTTCATCGTCATGGCCGGACTTGTTCCGGCCATCCACGTCTTTTAACTTCGCGAGATTCTCAAAACGTGGATGCCCGGGACGAGCCCGGGCATGACGAACTTGGATAACCACCTGCTTCGTCACAGCCTCGAACAGAATCCGGTTCCGTCAAGTCTGTTCTCACCTTGTCGGCGCGCCCTCGCGCATGGCAGCATGACGCCGGTTCGTTAAGTTGCGCGTACTCTGTTCGCAAAACCGGTACCCACTTTTGCGGAATACGCGCGAGGGGCATGCATGAGCAACCAGCGGCGAAGTTACGAGCAGGGCCACAAACCCAAGTGTCTGGTCGTCGTTGACGACACCGCGGAGGGCGACCGCGCGGTGTATTACGCAAGCCGCTGGGCGGTGCGCGTCGGCGGCGGTGTGGTGATGCTGCGCGTCATCGAAACCGAGGACCGCAATCAGCAATGGCTCGGCGTTGCCGACATCATGCGCGAGGAAGCCGAGGAGATTGCAAATGCGGCGCTCGACCGCGCTTCGGGCCGCGCCAACGGCATCGCCGCGATCACCCCGGAACGCGTGATCCGCGAAGGCGATCCGAGCGAGCAGATTCTCGATGTGATCGACAAGGACGTCGATATCGCGATGCTGGTCCTTGCCGCCAGCGGCGGAGCGGAAGGACCGGGTCCGATCATCACCATGCTGGCAAAATCCGCCGGGACATTCCCGATCCCGATCACCGTGGTGCCCGGCAATCTCAGCGACGTCGATCTGGACGCGTTGTCGTAACCCTTCCGTCGTCGTCTCCCGCGAAGGCGGGGACCCATATTTCCTGTATTTTCGATGAAGGCGTGGATGGCCGGGCATAGGCGAGCGAAAGCGACGCCGTTCTTCAAACGGCTATG
>JAQSDT010000515.1 GCA_029946075.1 bacterium
TGAGAAGCTCGCGTGCCGCGGAGGCGATGACCGGATGCGGCCCCGCTTCGCCAAGGTGCGCACATGTCATCATGGCGCGAAGCGTTGCCTCGATCGGCCGCTTCGGGTCGGAGAGGAAGCTGGCAACGCCGGCGAGCGTCTTTTCCGGTTCGGCGTAGAGGACATGGAGAATGGCGCCGACCAGCAGTGCATGGCTAGTTTTCTCCCAATGGTTGCGCCGTTCCAGCGATCCCTCGGGGTCCACCAGTACGTCGGCGACATTTTGGACATCGCGCACCTCCCATTCACCGCGGCGCACTTCGAGCAATGGATTGTAGGCTGCCGACTTCGCATTGGTCGGATCGAACAGCAACACGCGGCCATGCCGCGCGCGAAAGCCTGACGTCAGGGTCCAGTTCTCGCCCTTGATGTCGTGCACGATGCAGCTACCTGGCCACGTCAGCAGCGTCGGCACCACGAGACCAACGCCTTTGCCGGATCGGGTCGGCGCAAAACACAGCACATGCTCCGGCCCGTCATGACGAAGGTAGTCGCGCTCGAACCGCCCAAGCACGACCCCATCTGGCGCAGTAAGACCAGCGGCACCAATCTCCGAGGCAACAGCCCAACGAGCCGATCCGTACGTCGCCGCGGTCTTGGCCTCGCGGGCCCGCCACACCGACATGCCGATGGCGACCGCGATCGAGATGAAACCTCCTGATGCCGCAATGTAAGCACCCTCAACGAACACATGCGGCGCATAGGCATCATAGGCATACCACCACCAAAAGAACGACGGCGGTAGATAGAAGGGAATTCCTGAGGTCAGCTCGAACCAGGGATGTCCAAGCTGCGGCTGGTAACCGAGCTTCCAGGCCACCCATTGAGTCGCCGCCCACATGGTGATGAGCACAACCATGAAGACAACGACGATCTGGCCCCAGAGTATCTTGGTCGCGGACATCGTGACGAAGGATCAAGTGTCGCCCATCCCGAGAGCAAGAGCCGAATCTTGTCAGGCGTGCGAACGGCGGCGGTGGGCTATGATTGGGACAGTCGTGCGGCATATACCTTCGAAGGCCGAAGGAAAGCCCGAGGAAGCGTAAACCAGATCCACGCTACGATCTGAAGGACGAGATTGAGAGCAAAGGCTGTTTGATACGCGATCTCGGGATAATGTCCCGCCTCAGGCGCCCATTGCTGGACCACGACGCCTGTGACGTACTGCGCGGCGAACGCCGCGCCGATGTGGAACAGGTTCAGCGCTCCATTGGCCCGTCCGGCGAGTTCTTTGGGAAAATACTCGGCCAAAATTGCAAAGCTGAGTACGGTTGCCGCTCCGACGGCGGCCACGACAGCCCATTGAAAATATGAAGGCAATGGCAGGCGCAGGATCAACAATAACTGAGCTGCGATAAACACGGTCGCAACGAGTCCGAGGAGCACTTCTGGTCCAACACCGCGCCTGCGCAGCCGATCGGCAGCGAACCCAAGCAAAATAGCACCCAAACTCAACGCGACTGCCATGGCAAACAGGTGCTGCACCACCCCCGCGCGATCGAGACCCTCCACATCCCGTAGCCATTGCGCCGCCCAGAGTCCCTGAAGCGACCAGGCTGTTCCAATGCAAGTGGCCGAAAGCGGCGCTACACGCCAGAAGCGTGGATCGGCATAAACCAGCCTCAGGCCGACTTTGACAGGCCTGCTTTCAGCCGGTGCAGCCTCGGGCACGACAAGATAGATCATGGCCGCACAGGCGAAAGTCAGCGCTGCGCAAAGACCAAAAAGTTCGCGCCAGCCGATCCAGGTGAGCAAGAAGTCGGCGGGCAACGTCGCGGTCACCGCACCCAGCGCCCCCAGCATAACCATCAAGCCATTGAGAAGCGGCACGCGATCACCGGGAAACCAGAGCACGAGCGCCTTCAATCCCGCGGTCAAGGCAGAGGCGACACCCAGACCGATCAACGCACGGCCGATCAGAAGCAGCCAGAAATTGTCCGACACCGCGAATAGTGCAGAGCCGCCGGCTGCGACTAGCAGCAGTGCGCTCTGGATGCGCCGCGGACCATATCGGTCGAGAAGGATGCCGATGGGTATCTGGGCGGTGGCGAACGTCAGAAAGTAAATCGAAGTCAGCAAGCCGAGATCGTCGGCACCGAGCCCCAATTCTGCTGCCAGTGGGGAGGCCAGAACCGCATTGATGGTTCGGAAGAGGTAGGCGATGTAATAGCCGGCGACGAATGGCAGGAATACGCGCAGGATTAGAGATCGGTTTTCGACCAGGTCATTTGCCAGCCCTTTCACTGCCGCAAGGCCAGCCCGCGCGTATCGTGGCGGGCTAACGGCAGCCTCGCCTCGATCGCCCTCGCTAACGGATTCAGTGAAGGGGACGGCCGATCCGCCCTGGAAAGTTAACACCGCTGCCGCCCTCCCGGACGGCAGCGGAATATTCGAATACGTGATCAGGCGCTATTGAAGCATGCAGGCTTGGCTCGTGATCTATCGATGGCGGTGGCGGAGGCCCACCCTGCCCCATATCAGGCTCCGAAGGGATTGGCGTTGTCGTATCGAGCCTGTCGATCGTCTCCCGTATGAGCGGAATTCCCTGATCGACGCGCCTTCCAACTTGGGCTGCGAATTCCTCGAAACGTTGCGCTCCAAGCGCGCATGCCGCCCCCTGTGCAGCGACCGGCAATAGCGGCGTCACGGCGAGATGGAACCGGGCGTGAAGGGCAACAGTCTCATTCGCAATCCTGAGATTCCGATCGAGCTGTTCAATCTGACGGCTTAATCCGGCGAGGTGGCGTCCAACACCGGCGCTATCGCCGATATCGTAGTCAGAGCCGAGAAAACGATCAAGCGCGGCTTCGACGAGCGCCGATTTGCTGACACCAGGCCGCTTGGCCGCCTCCGCCAGCCGTGCGGCCATGCCTTCGCTGAGATAAACGCCAACTCTGGGCTTCATGATGAACACTCGCTGGGGACGATCGGCTGACTGGATGGTTCGAGGGGCTCATTGCGGCCGGGCGGATTGGGGGGTCTCAACCGTCTTGCAAATGGAGTGCGGGATTCTGATCGATCTGGCCGGCTGAACCATCCGCACAGGCGCACCGCGGCGCGACAAATTCCGAGCGACCGGGGACCGACAAGTATCGATGTCGCCAGCTCCCGCGCTCGACGGCGGCGAGGAAGCTTTCGACTTGAGCGTTGAA
>JAQSDT010000516.1 GCA_029946075.1 bacterium
GGGTCACCGCGTGGATGGTGATGGGCAAGGAAGGCCCGCTGGTGCAGTCGGTCGAGGCCGCCGCCAGCGATCCGCGCATTCCCTATTTCCAGCTCCTGACCTCGCGCACCTTCATCGGCTGCTGCGCGGCGACTTTCGGCGCCTACTGGGCGCTGTCGCTCGGGCTTACCTGGTTCACGCCATTCATCGTCAAGGGCCTCGGCTTCTCGCAAAAGGATGCCGGGTGGATTTCGGTCCTGCCCTGGGTGTTCGGCGCGGCGATCGTGCTGCTCACGGGGTGGATTTCGCAGGTGATGCTGACGCGCGGCTACACCACGCGCGGCGCCCGCGGCGTGCTCGGCTCAGTGCCCCTGATCGTCGGCGGACTGATCCTTGCGGCGCTGCCGCATGTCAGCGGCGCGGGATGGCAGATCGCATTCCTCGTGGTCGGTTCCGGCCTGTGCGGCTCGATCTACGTGGTCTGCCCGCCGATGCTCGGCGAATTCACCCCGGTACAGCAGCGCGGCGCGGTCATCGCGATCTACGGCGCGATCTACACGCTCGCAGGCATGATTGCGCCGTTTGTGATGGGCACCGTGATTCAGAATGCGGCGGTACCGCTCGAGGGCTACATGACCGGCTTCACCATCAACGCCGTGATCATGGTCACCTCCGGCCTGCTCGGCCTGCTGCTGCTGTGGCCCAACACCGAGCGCGCGCGGCTGACTGCACAACAGGCGGCGCAGCCGAAGTTCGCGTGAGACACATATTGTCCGTCGTCCCGGCGAACGCCGGGACCCATACCGCGTGATCTATCGTTGATCAGCGGTGGTTGAGACCATCCGCACAATGACTGCCGCGACGTATGGGTCCCCGCCTGCGCGGGGACGACACCTGCTATTTGGGACGAGCGCCGGCCTAGCTCGCCGCTGCATCCAGCTGCGCCTTTGAACCTTGCATGCCCCGCACCAGCCTGCCCGGATGCGCGCCGGTGGCCTTGCCGCTGCGCTGGGTGACGACGCCGGAGACGATGGTGGCGTCGTAGCCGTCGACCTGCTGCATCAGGCGGCGGCCGCCGACCGGCAGGTCGTAATGCACCTTCGGCGGATGCAGGTGCAGTTTGTCGTAATCGATCACGTTGACGTCGGCCTTGAATCCCGGCGCGATCACGCCGCGATCGTAGAGGCCGACCGACAGCGCGGTCTTGCGCGACTGCGTCGCCACCACGAACGGGATCGACAGCTTTTCGCCGCGGCTGCGGTCGCGCGTCCAGTGCGTCAGCAAATAGGTCGGGAAGCTGGCGTCGCAGATGATGCCGCAATGCGCGCCGCCGTCGGAAAGGCCCGGCACCGAATTCGGATGACGCAGCATCTCGCGCGTGGCGTCGAGATTACCGTCGGCATAGTTCAGGAACGGCACGTAGAGCATGCCGCGGCCGTCATCCGTCAGCATCGCCTCATAGGCGAGTTCTTCCGGCTGCCGTCCCTGGCGCTTCGCCTGCGCCCCCAGCGTATTTTCCGGCGGCTGTTCGTAGTCGGGCGGATTGCCGAGCAGATACATCTTGTCGTAGTTCGGCCGGAAGAACAGCGGATCGTCGGTCGCGGTCGCATGCTCGCTCAGGATCGCCTTGCGCAGCTCCGCCTGATGCAGGCGCTTGACGCGCTCGGCCAGCGGCAGATGCGCGATCGTCTTGTAGCTCGGATGGGTCTGGAACGGGTTGCGCGACAGTTCCAGCCCGAGCATCAGCCCGACCGGGCGGGCCGCGATCTGCGCGGTGATCGACAGGCCGCGGTTTGAGGCTTCCTGAATCGTGTCCAGCGTCTGGCGCCAGCGCTGCGGCGCCTTGTCGTTCTGCGTGATCGAGAACGACACCGGGATTTTGGTGTTCTCCGCCACCCGCAGCATCATCGGCAGATCCTCGTTGATGGTGGAAAGATCCAGCACGAACTGCAGCACGCTGCGGCCCTGCGCATGCATCGCGGCTGCGATCGCGGTCAGCTCATCCTCGCCCGCCTTCAGCGTCGGCGTGAAGTCGCCGGTCGAGGTTCGGTGGTTCAGCGTGCGCGAGGTGGAGAAGCCGAGCGCGCCGGCCTTCACCGCGTCGGCCGCCAGTGCCGCCATCGCCTTGTTGTCCTCGGGCGTCGAGGGATCGCGGCGCGCGCCGCGGTCGCCCATCACATAGACGCGGAGCGCCGCGTGCGGCAGCTGCGCGCCGATATCCATGTCGAAATTCCGCTTCGACAGCCACTCCATGTAATCGGGGAAGCTTTCCCACGCCCATGGAATGCCGGCGCTCAGCACCGGCTCCGGAATATCCTCGACGCCTTCCATCAGCTGGATCAGGCGGACATGATCGACCGGGCGGCACGGCGCAAAGCCGACGCCGCAATTGCCCATGATCGCGGTGGTGACGCCGTTCTGCGAGGACGGCGTGATGTCGTGACTCCACGTCACCTGGCCGTCGTAATGGGTGTGGACGTCGACGAAGCCCGGCGTGACCAGTTTGCCCTTGGCGTCGATTTCTTCCCGGCCCTTGCCCTGGACCTTGCCGACTTCGGTGATGCGACCGCCCGTGATGGCGACGTCGGCCTCATAGAGGTCGCCGCCCTTGCCATCGGCAATGTTG
The DNA here is from genome assembly GCA_029946075.1 of bacterium. GTDB lineage: Bacteria > Pseudomonadota > Alphaproteobacteria > Rhizobiales > Xanthobacteraceae > Bradyrhizobium. The sequence goes on from JAQSDT010000516.1 coordinate 2,606, forward strand.
CCGCCACGAATAACGAGGTCGGGGGTCGAGGTCATGGCTTCCATCCCGTATCTGATGTTGTTGCACGCATCATCCGGCGTCCCCCGTTTGTGTCAACCGCCGGGGACGACGCTCTGGAATGCATTATCGATTTCAGACGCCGTGGAATCCCGGAAGAATCCCGCCAAACGGAAGGCCTACGCCGCCTTGGGCGCCTGTTTCCGGTCCGTCACCAACGCCAGCAATACCGTCAGCACCATGAAGGCGACGGAGGCGCCGAACACCCAGTGCGGCATGCTCTGGTCCATGATCCAGCCGTACAGCAACGGGCTGAGAATGCCGCTGAAATTGAAGCCGGTGGAAACGATGCCGAAGGCGCGGCCGGCCCCGCCTGGAGGAGCGGCGTTGCGCACCAGCATGTCGCGCGAGGGCGCGATGACGCCGCCGAGGAACCCGGCGAGGCCCATCGCGCAGGTCAGAACCGCCGTGGGCAAATTGACCAGCGCGATCACCGAGATGATGACGGCGTTGATGCCAAAGCAGGCCGCGGCGACGTTGGCGTGACGTTTGGTGCGGTCCGCCAGATAGCCGCCGGCCAGCACGCCCG
>JAQSDT010000517.1 GCA_029946075.1 bacterium
AGGATTTATCGTCAGGCCTTCATTCGCGACATCACGCAACGCAAGCACCTGGAACACGCGGTCGTCCGGCTTTCAAATGTGAAAATCGCACTGCAGGCCGCCACCAGCGTCCTGCTTCGGGCAAGCTCGGAGACCGAACTCTTTCAGCAAATGTGCGAGATCCTGGTTCAGCAAGGCGGCTATCGAATGGTGAATGTCGCCATACCGAATTTCGATGCCGCCAGGACCGTCCACTATCCAGCAATCGCCGGGATCGACAACGGCTACCTCGCCCGGGCTGACATCAGCTGGGGCGACGGCCCGCGCTCGAAGGGTCCCCTCGGCAGTGCCATTCAAACCGGCGAAGTGCAGGTTAACCAGGACACTGCCAACAATCCGACGATGGCGCCGTGGCGCGAAGAAGCCCTGAAACGCGGTTATCATGCCTGTATCGTACTGCCGCTCAAGTTGAATGGTAAGGTATTCGCCGCGTTGTCGCTTTATGCAGACGTGCCAAATGCCTTCGACAAGCAAGAGACGGACCTGCTTGTCATCCTCGCCGACGACCTCTCCTACGCCGTGTTCCGGCTGCGCGAACGCACCTAGTCGCAGCGCTCAGAGATTCTGACTCGTTAGCGGGAGCTGGATAGGCTTGAAGTAGTTTGATGCGTCCACAATGGGTGGCGAACATCCGTTTGATACGGGCACGGTCTGCATCGCGCTGACACTCCCAGGCAGCACTCTCGGCTTCGAGCGTAGGGCGATTGCCAAGGCGGCGATCGAGGCATCGGCTGCGCAGCGCGCCGATCTCGATCTTGACCATGTTGAGCCAGCAGGCATGTTCGGGAGTGAAGTGGAACGCTAGGCGGCACAGGAAGCGGTACGGATCGGGCGCCGCTCAGAGATCCCGTCCACCTCTGGTTACAGGCTGCCCGCGTGCGCGGTGGATCAGTTCCTCGAAATGCTTCGATGCCGCGGCACGCTCCTCGATCTGCAGATCGCGGAACGACAGGTAGCTCGCGCGCTGGCCGCGCCACAGCAGCAGCACCATGAACACCGTGACCAGTATGATTGCCAGGACAGCGAGGGCGAGCGACAGGGTCTTGTTCCAAATCGGCGCCATGAGCGCGGCGACATCGGTCTTGGCGACCACGAACCACGGCACACCCGCGACGTGATGGGACGCTGAGAACACATGCACGCCTCGATAGTCGAGACCCTCACGCACGGCATCGCCGTGGAGAATGGCCTGGGCTTCCGGCAGTCCGGTCCGCGTCATGGGCAGGCGGTGCGACAAGGGCGCCGTCTGCTTGTTGTCGAGCAGGCTCGGGGCCGTCAGGTAGATCAGGTCGTCGCCGTCTCGGCGGACCAGCACCACCTCCGAGCCCGGGCTGTCGGTCGGCCAGGTCGAGACCTGCCGGAAGAGTTCGCGGGTGGGATCGACCGTGAGCACGAGGACCACCATCTTCGGCGGGCCGGTTCCGTCACCCGGTTCGACGGGAACGACGAAAGCCATGCGCAGCAGGGGCTTCGGTCCGCCAACTTCATGCACGTCGATGATCTGGAAACGGGCCACGGACGTCTTGAGGGAGGTCACGGCCTTCAGCGTCTCGGCGTCCGGGGTAGCATCTTCACCGAGACCGACCAGGACCTTGCCGTCCGGTGCGAGCACGCTGACGCCGGTCCGGTCGGTCGTGCCCGCCAGCACCTCGCCCAGAAGCACGCCGAGAATCTGCCGCCCCTCGCCCTCGGCGGCAAGGGGGTTGAGCGGCAGTGCCCTGATCGCCTGGGCAAGCGCCTGGGCATCCATCGTATGCTGGAGGATCCATCGGTCGACCTGCTGGGCCCGAAGCCGAGCCACTGCTGCCTGCGCGCGCAGCTGCTCGTCGCGGAAGATCGCGCGCGTCTCGTTGATGAAGAGGTACCCCACGCCCGACAGCGACAGGACGAAGGCCACGAGGACGAGCGCCAGGAGGCGGCCGTCCTGGCGCAGTTTTGCGTCGAAGGCGGTGGCCGGATCGAGAGGAGACGCAGAGAAGCGCAGGTACCAGATGCCGAAGACGACGAAGACGGCGGCGCCGGCGAAACTCAGCAATACCCAGGGCGATACCAGGAAGGCCAGATACAGGCGCAGGTTCGAAAGGCCGCTCGCAGGATCGGCCGGGACGACCCACGCGGCGGCGAGGCCGATCGCGACAAACACCGCGCACGCCAGTAGGAACAGCCCACGAGCGCGCAACACGTCAAGCGACTGGCGCGCGGAAACTTGCCGAGGCATAAGACCCCCTTCTTGGTTCACGCATCGCCCTTAAAATCCCCGCACATGAACGGGGGAAACGCGATTGGCACGAGAGCCGCGCAGACTGGTGGCGATCATGGCCGCAGTTGTGGTCGGCCAGCGCCGCCCTAAAAGCACTCAAAACGCAACGTTGCTCGAAGCAGTAGGTTCCGCCCCTCGCGAAGTAGCTCAGATCAATGCATCAACACTCTTGCCTCTAGATCGGCTACGGCGGCATGCACCTTGTCGGTGCTGTGCTGTGTCCTTACCCACTGAAACAACTCGTCTGCACCCTGCTCCAGGGTTACTTTGGGTTGATAGCCTAACTCCCTACTGATCCGGGAAATGTCTGCAAAGCAATGACGGATGTCTCCCGCCCGGTAGCGCTGGACCACGTTGGGGGGCTCAGTGAATCCGATCTGCCTGGAGAGCACGTCGACCGCGTCCAATACCGTCACCGGACGTCCGCTGCCGACATTGTAGATACCGCCTGCCGAGTTGTCCCGTTGCAGCGCCAGCAAATTGGCTTGCACGACATCTGATACGTGTACGAAATCCCGGGCCTGCCGCCCGTCCTCGAAGATCAGCGGCCGATGGCCATTCATCAGCTCTGAACAGACGATTGCCAGCAATCCCGTGTAGGGATTTGAAAGCGCCTGGCGCGGACCGTAGGTATTAAAGCAGCGAAGCGCCACGGCAGGTATTCCGTAGGCCGCACCAGCGACGAGAAAGAGCTCCTCGTGATCGCGCTTGGTGATTGCGTAGACAGAAGTTGGGACGAGCGGCTTCTCCTCGGGGGTCGAAACGGGCACCAGCACGCCGCCGTCCTGATCGACGAGTTCCCATTGATGGGCGTCCAGTTGCCCGATCGTACGCGGCAACGGATAGGCCTTTTCGCCAGCCTCATTGCGATATGCTCCCTCGCCGTAA
>JAQSDT010000518.1 GCA_029946075.1 bacterium
CAGCAACAGGCCGTGGCCACGCGGGGCGAGCGCGGCCGGTCCGCTGGATGGCAAACGAAACAGGGCCATGCCCCATCACTCCCCACGCACGCTCCGCCTCAATCAATGCAGCAGCGTCTTCGCCTTCGACCTCGTCAATCCTTCCGCAAAAGACACCGCCGTGTCCAGACCCCTGCCGCTGCCGAGCGCCACGACGGCGGGACGGCTGCGGGACAACAGCCCGCGGGCGGCGTTGCGGGTCGATTCGACGCTGACGGCGTCGATCCGCGCCACCAGCTCTTCGGCGGTCTGCGGCCGGCCATAGGCCAGAATATGCCGCGCCAGCTGTTCGGCGCGCGAGGAGCAGCTTTCCAGCGCCATCAAAAGTCCCGCCTTCATCTGCGCCTTGGCGCGGGCGATCTCGGCCTCGGTCAGCGTCTCGACGGCGTCGTTGATGACGTCGACGATCACTTCCATCATTTCCGGCGCGTCGCCGGGATCGGTGCCGGTGTAGAGGCCGAAAAAGCCGGTGTCGCTGTAGGGCGCGTGGAACGTGTAGATCGAGTAGCACAGGCCGCGCTTCTCGCGCACTTCCTGGAACAGCCGCGACGACATTCCGCCGCCCAGCGTGTTGACGAACACCTGCATCGAGAACAGCGACAGATCGGTCTGCGGCACGCCTTCCAGCGCCAGGGTCAGATGCGCCTGTTCGAGGTCGCGATGCACTACGCGCGAGCCGCCCTTGCCGAACATCGCCACCTGCGGCTTCGGCGCCGGCGTGCCTTCGAAGCTGGCGAATTTCTGCGCGACTTCCTCGACCACGCGCTTGTGGTCGACGGCGCCGGCGGCGGCCACCACCATGTCCGGGCCGCGGTAGTGCGTCGACAGATATCCGCGCAGCATGTCGCGGTCGAGCTTCTGCAGCGTCTTGGCGGTGCCGAGCAGCGAGCGGCCCATCGGCTGATCGGGGAAACACAGCTCGTTGAGGTGCTCGAACACGACGTCGTCGGGCGTGTCCTGCGCGGCGCCGATCTCCTGCACGATCACGCTCTTCTCGCGCTCGAGCTCGTCCGGCACGAAGGACGGGTTGGCCAGAATGTCCGAGAGCACGTCGAGCGCCAGCGGCACGTCGGCCTTCAGCACCCGCGCATAATAGGCCGTGGTCTCGGTCGAGGTGCCGGCATTGAGATCGCCGCCGACCGCCTCGATCTCCTCGACGATCTCGCGCGAGGATCGCTTCGTCGTGCCCTTGAAGGCCATGTGCTCGAGCAGATGCGAGATGCCGTGCTCGTTCGGCTTCTCGTCACGCCCGCCGACGCCGGCCCAGACGCCGAGCGCCGCCGTTTCCAGATGCGGCATGGAGTCGGTGACGACGGTAAGGCCGGACGGCAGCTTGGTCACGTCAACGCTCATCCGGCTACTCCCTGCTTCGCGGCACGGCTGACCGAGCGCACGAATCGTTCTACTTCCGATGAATCGTTTTTCATCACCGTGATGTCTTCGGATCTGGTCATCAGGCCATCGAGCCATACCGGCAGCTGCGGCCGCATCCCGCAGGCGGCTTCCACCGCATCCGGGAATTTGGCCGGATGCGCGGTCGACAGCACGATGTTGGGGATGCGCGAATCCGAGGTGTCGCGATCGGCCACGGCCAGTGCCACCGCCGTATGCGGATCGACGAGTTCGCCGGCCTCGCGCCAGGCGGCGCGGATCGAGGCCGCGGTCTCGGTCTCGTCGGCGCGGCCGGCATCGAATTCCTCGCGGATCGCGGCCAGCATCGCATCCGGGAGCACGAAGCGGCCGGATTGCTTGAGCGAATCCATCAGGCGGCGAACGCTGTCGGCATCGCGGCCGCACGCTTCGAACAGCAGCCGTTCGAAATTCGACGATATCTGGATATCCATCGACGGCGAGGCGGAGGCGTGAACTTCCTTGACCTCATAGATGCCGGTCTTGAGCGTGCGCGGCAGGATGTCGTTGATGTTGGAGGCGATGCGCAGCCAGCGCACCGGCAGCCCCATCTTCTTGGCGACATAGCCGGCGAAGATATCGCCGAAATTGCCGGTCGGCACGGTGAAGTCGACGGGGCGCGAAGGCGCGCCGAGCGCCACCGCAGACGTAAAATAGTACACGACCTGCGCCACGATCCGCGCCCAGTTGATCGAGTTGACGCCGGACAGCGACACCGCGTCGCGAAAGCCGTGGTTGTTGAACATCGCCTTGACGATCGCCTGGCAGTCGTCGAACGTGCCTTCGATCGCCAGCGCGTGGACGTTGGCGGCGCCCGTCGTCGTCATCATCCGCCGCTGCACGTCGGAGATGCGCCCGTTCGGAAACAGCACGACGAGATCGACATTATCGAGACCGGCGAACGCATCGACTGCTGCGCCGCCGGTATCGCCAGAGGTCGCGACCACGATGGTGGTGCGCTGCTGGCGCTTGGCCAGCACGTGATCCATCAGCCGCGAGATCAGCTGCATTGCGACGTCCTTGAACGCCAGCGTCGGGCCGTGGAACAGCTCCAGCACGAATTGATTGGGCGCGAACTGACTGAGCGGCACCACCGCGGGATGGCGGAACGTGGCGTAGGCCTCGTTGGCCATGCGGCCGAGATCCGCGTCTGAAATCTCGCCCGCAGCGAACGGCTTGATGACGTCGACCGCGACTTCCCAATAGGGCCTGCCGAAGAATCCGGCGATGGTCTCATGCGAGAGCTGCGGCCAGACCTCGGGCACGTAGAGGCCGCCATCGCGGGCGAGCCCGGTCAGCATCACATCGCAGAAACCGAGGACCGGGGCCTCCCCACGTGTCGAAATATAGCGCGTCAAACCACCCTCCAAAGGCGCCAGCCTTATGACAAGCCTTTGATAAAATTCATGTATTTTACTTCGATCAGTCCGAAGCGAGGGGCACCATAAAGCGTTTTGGCGCGAAGGGGAAATGGGTTGGGAAGGAAAAGACGGGGTGGCTGGCCGCAGGATCACCGTCGGCGGGCGAGGCGCGAAAGGGCCGCAGCGACGCTGAGGCCCATGCCTGGAAGATTTTATCGTACGCCAGATCGTACCGCGGGATTCCGGGTCGCTTCGCCATGGACCTGGTGACGGGAAAAAGCAGCAATCAGGTCAAAATCCAGCTCAAAATATCTCTTACTCCTCGGCCGACGGAACAACTGTCCGATCCGGGAAGTTGTGCCACATCGCGATCAA
>JAQSDT010000519.1 GCA_029946075.1 bacterium
GCAACACCACGCATTATTCGGTGGTCGATTCCAGGGGTAATGCAGTCAGCAACACCTACACGCTGAATTTCCCTTATGGCGTCGGCCTCGTGGCCGAGGGCACCGGCGTGCTGCTCAACAATGAGCTCGACGATTTCACCGCGGCGCCCGGCGCATCGAACGCGTTCGGCCTGGTCGGCTTCGAAGCCAATCTGCCCGGCCCCGGCAAGCGGCCGCTGTCCTCGATGTCGCCGACCATCGTGCTGAAGGACGGCAAGCCGGTGCTGGTGACCGGCACACCCGGCGGCAGCCGCATCATTTCGGCAGTGCTGCAGGTCGTGATCGACGTGCTCGACTACAACATGGATGTGGCTGCGGCGGTGGCTGCCCCGCGCGTGCATCACCAATGGATGCCCGATGAAGTGCGCGTCGAGCGCGGCTTTGCCCCGGAGATCCTCGACGCACTGAAGGAAAAGGGCCACCGCGTGATCGAGCCGCTCGGCCAGACCTCGGTCAACTCGATCGCGATCACGCCCAACGGCCTGCTCGGCGCTCCCGATCCGCGCACCCGCGGTGCGGCGGCGGCAGGGCAATGATGCCGTGACGAAAGCCTGCGGCTTGCTTGATACCGGCAAAGTCGTAAGGCTTGCCCGGTCGTTCCCTCTCCCCTTGCGGAGGGGAGGAAGCCAACTGTCCTTGCGTCCCTAACTGGAGTTTCTCACCATGACATCCCTCAAGGGCAAGACACTGTTCGTATCCGGCGCCAGCCGCGGCATCGGGCTCGCCATCGCACTTCGCGCCGCGCGTGACGGCGCCAATGTCGCGATTGCCGCCAAGACCGCGGAACCGCATCCGAGGCTCAAGGGCACCATCTATACGGCTGCCGATGAGATCCGCGCCGCCGGCGGCAAGGCGTTGCCGTTGCTGTGCGACATCCGCGATGAAGCGCAGGTAATGGAGGCGATCGGGAAAACCGTCGCCGAATTCGGCGGCATCGACGTCTGCGTCAACAATGCCAGCGCGATCAGCCTGACGAACTCGCAGGGTACCGACATGAAGCGGTTCGACCTGATGATGGGCATCAATACCCGCGGCACCTTCATGGTGTCGAAATACTGCATCCCGCATCTGAAGAAGGCGGCCAACCCGCACATCCTGATGCTGTCGCCGCCGCTCGACATGAAGCAAAAATGGTTCGAGCATTCGACCGCCTACACGATGGCCAAGTTCGGCATGAGCATGTGCGTATTGGGTTTGTCGGGCGAGCTGAGATCGGCCGGCGTCGCCGTCAACGCGCTGTGGCCGCGCACCACCATCGCCACCGCCGCGGTCGGCAATCTCCTCGGCGGCGACGCGATGATGCGCGCCAGCCGCACGCCTGACATCATGGGCGACGCCGCCCACGCGATTTTCACAAAACCGTCGCGCGAATTCACCGGTCAGTTCTGCATCGACGACAAGGTGCTCTATGCCGCCGGGGTCAGGGATTTCGAGCATTACCGCGTCGATCCATCCGTGGCGTTGATGTCGGATTTCTTCGTGCCCGACGACGACGTCCCGCCGCCCGGCGTCACCGTGCAGGCGCTGCCGTCCGTCGGCGCCGCGCAGACGTCGCGCTAGAATCGCGACACGGCCGGGGCACCGACATTGCGAAAGTGGATCATCGGAATTGTCGCCATCCTGATCGCTGCCCTGACCGGGGGCGGCCTCTACTTCCGACCCGATCGCGCCATTCGCGTTGCCACCGGCGTCGTCGCACACAATGTCTGCTCGAAGGCCTTCGTCTCCGGCCTCGATCCCGAGACCGTGTTTGCGGAAACCACCGAGCGCGACGGCGTTCGCCGCCTGCGCCGGATCATGCGGATGAAATTCGATCGCGGCAATCGGTACGTCGATGTGTCGGCAATCGGAATCGCGAGTTACGCGGTCTATCGCGAGGGGCTCGGCTGCGTGCTGCACCACGGATCGCGCGAGCCTTATGTCCTCAAGAGCGACCTGCAGGCGCTGAAGCAGCCGAAAGCGCCGCCGCTGCTGCCGGAGATCGCCGGCCGCGATGTCGTGGAGCCGGCAAATCCGGCGCTCAAGGCCGCACTCGACCATGCGTTCGAGGAGCCGGCTGGCCCGCCGTTTCGACGAACCAGGGCCGTGGTCGTGGTGCACGATGGCAAGGTGATTGCCGAGCGTTACGCCGGGGATATCGGCGTCGATACGCCGCTGATGGGTTTCTCCCTGACCAAGTCGGTGGTCAACGCCTTGATCGGTATTCTCACCCAGCAGGGACTGGTGACGCCCTCGATGCCGGCGCCGATTCCGGAGTGGCGCGGAGATCTCCGGCGCGAGATCGAGGTCGAACATCTGTTGCGAATGACGACGGGGCTGGCGCTCGACGAGACCAACAGCGGCTTCGATCCGTCCAGCCAGATGGTCTATCTGCATGACGACATGGCCGGCGCCGTGGTCAATGCCGCCGTCGTCGCCCCGCCGGGGACGCGCTGGGCCTATTCGAGTGCGACGACGCAGCTGCTGGCGCGCATCGTGCGCGATGCAACCGGCGGACCGGAACAATCGCTCGCCTTCGCCTGGCGCGAATTGTTCAATCCGCTCGGCATGCGCAACGTCACGCTGGAGTTCGACGGCTCCGGCACCTTGCAAGGCTCGACCTATATGCTCGCGAGCGCCCGTGACTGGGCGAAGTTCGGCCTGCTCTATCTCCATGACGGTATCGTCGGCGGCAAACGCCTGCTGCACGAGGACTGGGTGGACTTCTCGGCCGCCGCAACGCTCGACAGCGACTATGCCGCGGGATTCTGGACCAATCGCAGCGAACATCCGAACGCGAAGGGACGCGTACGACTCGGCATTCCCCGCGACGCATTTTTCGCGTCAGGCGATCTCGGCCAGCGCATCGTGATCATGCCGTCGCAAAAACTCGTCGTGGTGCGGCTCGGCGACAGTGTCGATCCGACCGGCGATATCAGGGGATTGGGCAGGTTGGTGAAGGAAGTGATCGCGGTGGTGCAGCCTTGATTCGTCATTGCGAGAAGCGAAGCGACGAAGCAATCCATCTATTCCCGTGGGGGGGGGGGTGGATTGCTTCGCCCGCTCTCATGCACAAACGCTTTGCGTTTGTTGCAGACAATGACGGACGCCTTCACCGCCCGATCACATACGGCCCGCCCTTTTTCAACGCGCGCGCATAGGCC
>JAQSDT010000520.1 GCA_029946075.1 bacterium
ATCCCGACGCCCGCGAAACGCGTCCCACCCTGAACACCGAGATCGCCATCGAAGGCATCGTCGCGCTGTTGCGCGGCGAGGCCGTCGACCTTTCCGACGTCGTGCTGGATACGACCGGCATCCCCGCCTTCAACCAGCGCGTCTATGCGTTCGCGCGGACCATTCCCCTCGGCGAAACCCGTACCTATGGCGAAGTGGCGTCGGCGCTGCGTGCGTCGGGCGCGGTCTATTCGGTGGCGCAGGCGATTGCGCGCAATCCCTTCATGGTCATCGTGCCTTGCCACCGCGTGCTGGAAGCCGGCAATTATGCCGATCGTATCTCGCCGAACGGCGGCGCGATCTCCAAGCGCCGGCTGCTCTCGATCGAGGGCGCCCAGCCGACCGTCAGCAAGACGCTGTTCGACGTGCTGCTGCCCGTTGCACCGCCGCGGCCCCATAACTAAATCTTTGGGATGAACGCCGTCCGGCTCATCGAGCGCCAATCCATTTCCGTGTCCGATTTCCGCTGCACCGCGGGGCCCGGCGACAAGCCGTTCGCCGAGGAGCATCGCTGTCACTCGATCTCCTATGTGCGCAAGGGCAGCTTCGGCCTGCATTGCCGCGGGAAATTCAACGAGCTGGTGGCGGGATCGATGCTGATCGGCCACCCCGGCGACGAATATACCTGCACCCACGACCACGTCTGCGGCGACGAGTGCCTGTCGTTCTTCCTCGGCGACGAACTGGTCGAGAGCCTCAGTGGCAGCAAGGCGGTCTGGCAGATCGGCGCGGCGCCGCCGCTGCCGGAACTGGTGGTGCTCGGCGAACTGGCGCAGGCGGCAGCAAATGGCAGCAGCGACATCGGGCTCGACGAAATCGGCCAGCTGCTGGCGAGCCGCTTCGTCGAGGTCGTTTCCGGCAAGCCGCGGAAGGCCGGACCGGACGCCGTGCGCGACCGCCGCCGCGCGGTGGAAACGGCGCTCTGGATCGACGCGCAGTCGCACCGCGCCATCACGCTGGAGGACGCCGCCGGACAGGCCGGCATCAGCCCGTTCCATTTCCTGCGGCTGTTCTCGGACGTGCTGGGCGTCACCCCGCATCAATACCTCGTGCGGTCGCGGCTGCGCCATGCGGCGCGGCGGCTGGCGGACGACGACAGCCCAGTCACCGAGATCGCCTACGATGTCGGCTTTGCGGACCTCTCCAATTTCGTCCGCACCTTCCATCGCGCGGCCGGAACCTCGCCGCTGAAATTCCGCCAGGCCTCGCGCGGCAAGCGCAAGATTTTCCAAGAACGCCTCGCCCTCAACTGACTAGGGTCGCTCCAGATCGCGCGACAACAGCGCGCTTCACTGGAGACCATCATGTACGACCACATCGGACTACGCGTCGCCGACCTCGACGCCAGCGTGCGCTTCTATCAGGCTGCGCTCGCGCCGCTCGGCTTCGTGCTCTGCTCGCGCGATGATTCCGGCGCGGGCTTCGGCCCGAAGGATGCGCCCGCGCTCTGGCTGCATCTGCACAAGGGCAAGGCCGGCACCGGCGCCCACGTCGCCTTCCGCGCCGCCGACCACGCCGCGATCAGGAAATTCCACGCCGAAGGCCTCAAGGCCGGCGGCCGCGACAATGGCGGCGCCGGTCCGCGCGCGGACTACAGCCCGACCTACTACGCGGCGTTTTTGATCGACCCCGACGGCAACAATGTCGAGGCGGTTTGCGTGTAGCGCCCTTCGTCATTGCGGGCGGAGCGAAGCAATCCATCGCGCAACGGCGGAAGCATGGATTGCTTCGTCGCTTCGCTCCTCGCAATGACGGCCGCAAAACCATCCCCTCCCAAACAATGGACTGACACACATGGCTTCCATCTACAAAGAGATCATCATCGACGCCAACCCTGCCGACGTCTGGGACGCGCTGCGCGATTTCGGCGCGTTGCATACGCGGCTGGTGCCGGACTTCGTCACCGACACCAGGCTCGACGGCGACGCGCGCATCGTGACGTTCTCGAACGGCAGCATCGCCCGCGAAGTGTTCGTCGGTAGCGACGACAAGCGGCAGCGGCTGGCCTACGCGATCAGGAACGAGCGCCTCAAGCAGCACAGCGCGTCCGCTCAGGTGTTCGCCGAGAGCGACGGGCGCACCCGCTTCGTCTGGATCGCCGACGTGCTGCCGAACGAGATCGCGCCCTACATGGATGCGCAGATGGATTTGGGGCTGGCGGCGATGCAGAAATCGCTGGGGCGCAAGGCGGCATGATCTCGCCTCCTGCCTCACCGTGATCTTTCTCACAGATCGGCCAGGGCCCCTCTCCTAGCGTGGTTCGATGCGTCCGAATGGCGCCGCGCCCGCGGCGGCCAGCGCATGAGGAGTCGAACCATGACTGGAGCTGACAAGGTCGTCTGCCAGGCGGCCACCCTGCTGTTGCTGTTCACCCTGACCTCGATGCCGGCCAGGGCGCAATTCCCCGGCCTTGGCGGTGGAGGCGGCGAGGACATGATGACGCAAATGGCGCCGATGCTGGAAATGATGAAGGCGAAGATGGGCAAGCGCCGCTTCGCCATGATGATGCAGACCATGGGGCCGATGATGGGCCGCATGATGGAAGGCGGCGGCGGCTTCAGCAACATGATGGACGGCGGCTACGGCACAGCCCCGATGGCCGACAGCTACGGCATCAACACCGGCGGCACGCACTTCGGCAACATGGGCGGCGGCGATTTCATGGGCATGATCGGCGGTGGCGGCGGCGGCGAGCTGATGGGCATGATTCCGCAGCTGATGCGCATGGCCAATGTCGGCGGCGGCCGTCAGGGCCGGCGTCACCGCCGGCGATAGCTCACGACAGCGCCGGACGAATGGCTGCGACCGCGCGAGGCTTCGGCCCCCACCGGGTCAGCGCCACGCTGAGGCACGACAGCAGGCCGAGCAGCACCATCGAGGTGGCCGCCAGCACGAAGAAGTTTTGCGCGGTGCCGCCATGCGTCGACAGCCACCAGCCGCCGCCGGCGATGAACACGAGCCGTGCGCTCTGCGCCAGCACCGGGCCGATCACCTTGGCGGCGCCCTGCGATGAGAAATAGCAGGTGGTGGCAAGGCCGAGGAACGCGTACATCGGCGCCGCCGTCGACAGATATTGACGGCTCGCGGCGCGCACATTGGCATTGTCGGTGAACAGATTGACCCAGATGTCGGGGAAGATCGCG
>JAQSDT010000521.1 GCA_029946075.1 bacterium
TGAAACGAGGAGGCCTCCCCCAGCCTCATCGTTCAAGAGCGCGCGCGGCTTCCACCCGTCCCCCAAGGCCGCGCGCGCCGCTTCCATCACCACCGTCGTTGCGAGGAGCCAAGCGGCCAGATGCATTCAGCAACGCATGGGCCGTTCGAGGCGCTGGCTCCGGGGCCGGAGCGCTATCTCGTTCACGCCACGATGATCGGCGGCGAATAGTCCGCAAGCCGGGATATGTCCCCCTGGCGAATGGCGCTGCGCGCGCCACGCGTGTTGCCACCCCTGCCAAGTCTCAATAAAAAGGTCTCAATCAAACAAGAAGTCTGGCGCGGCGGTCGCTCTCGGTCGCCAGCGCCATAACGAAGCAAGGGAAGTCCATGGAAGCCAAGTGGTCGCCTTCGTCCGACGCCAGCGATATCGTCAAGAGCATCCATGCGATGCTGCACCCGCGTAATATCGTGCTGGTCGGCGCCACCGACAAGCCGGGCAACTATGCCGAGCGCATCTGGAACAACCTGATCAAGTACCAATACGAAGGCGGGCTGTTTCCGATCAACGCCAGGCGCGAAAACATCTGGGGCGTGCCCTGCTACAAGGATTTCGCCAGCCTTCCCGAAAAGCCCGATCACGTGCTGGTGCTGGTGCCCGCGCGCTTCGCCGTGCAGGTGATCCGCGATGCGGCTGCCGCCGGCGCCCGCTCCGCCACCATCGTCACGTCGGGCTTCAGCGAACTGCAGGACGAGGAAAGCCAGCGGCTGGCGGTCGAACTCAAGCAGGCCGTGCGGGAAACCGGCCTTGCCGTGACCGGCCCGAACTGCCTCGGCAATTTGAGCGCGGGCGAAAAGCTGTTCACCAATATCGACGACCGCATCGTCACCATGGAAGCCGGCCCGGTCGCGATTGCCGGGCAATCCGGCGCGATCGTGATGGCGATCCGCCAGGCACTGGAAGATCGCGGCGTCGGCGTCGGCTACATGGTCACGACCGGCAATGAGACCGGGTTAGAGACGCCGGACCTGATGGCGTATTTCGCCGCCGATCCCTCGATCCGCGTTATCGTGGTCTATCTGGAAGGCGTGCGTAACACCAAAGTGTTCCGCGAGGCCTGCAAGGCCGCGCGCAAGGCCGGCAAGCCCGTGATCGCGTTGAAACTCGGCGCCTCCGAAGGCGGCCGCGCCGCCGCGATGGCGCATACCGGTGCACTCGCCGGCTCGATCGCGACCTTCGACGCGATCTCCACCCGCGAAGGCGTGATCCGCGTTCGCGGCCTGGATGAGTTGATCGAGACCACCGAATGTTTCGTCCATGCCGAACCGCCGAAGAACAACCGCCTCGCCGCGGTGTCGCTGTCCGGCGGCAAGCGCGGGCTTTTGATCGACGCGTTCGATTCGGCCGGCCTGAACTTCGCCCCGCTCAGCCCGAATGCAACGGCGCAGCTCGCCAGGATGCTCGGCCCCGGCAGCATCGTCGGCAATCCCCTCGACGCTGGATTCGCGGCGGTCGTGGACCCCTCGGTTTACATGAGCTCGATCAAGATCATGATCGACGATCCCGATACCGACATCGTTATCATCGACGCCGAATTGCCGAAGGCGCCGCACGAACTGCGCGAACGCAATCTGCGCATCGTCAACGAGATGGCGGGCGCGGCGAGCAAGCCGGTCGTCTACATCAGCGCGATGTCGATCGGGTTTACCGAGTTCACCAAGGGCCTGCGCAAATCGCTGCCGAACATCGCGGTCATGCAGGGCCTCGACCGCGCCGTCGGCGCGATCAAGTCGCTGATCGACTATGCCAACCTGCGCAAGGAAGTGCCCGACATCAAATCGAGCTCGAAGGCTTCCGCCCGCGCGGTGCTGGAGAAAACGCTCAAGACCGCCAACGGCGCCGCCGCGCTTGATGAGGTCGCATCGAAGAAACTCCTCAAGGCTTACGGCATACCGATCTCCAAGGAAGAGATCGCGCAGAGCGCGGCTGAAGCCGTGAAGATCGCGAAGAAGATCGGTTTCCCGGTGGTGGCCAAGGTCGTCAGCGCCGACATCCTGCACAAGTCGGATATCGGCGGCGTGGTACTGAATCTGAACAGTGCGGCTGAAGTGAAAAAGGCCTTCAACGACATCACCGCGCGGGTGAAGAAGCTGAAGGGCAAGCCGAAGCTCGAAGGCATTCTGATTGCGCAGCAGGTCAAGGCCGATCTCGAACTCGTGGTCGGCGCGTCGCTCGATGCCGAGATGGGGCCGGTGGTACTGTTCGGCACCGGCGGCGTCGATATCGAACTACTGAAGGACGTCGCCCTCGCCGGCGCGCCGCTCGACGAGGCCGAGGCGAAGCAACTGATCGCCAAGACCAAGGCCGGCGTGAAAATGAAGGGCTATCGCGGCAAGCCGGCGCTGCACGAGGCGTCCGCCGTGAAGGCGTTGGTCGGCCTGTCCAATTTGATGGCCGATGCCGGCACCCGCATCGCGTCGATCGACGTCAACCCGTTCCTGATCAACAGCAAGGTCGGCGTCGCCGTCGACGGCCTGATCGTGCTGAACAACGCCGCCGCGAACAAGGCGGCGGGGCATTAGGTCTGCGCCAAGCACGCGCTCTCGTAGGGTGGGCAAAGCGAAGCGTGCCCACCACCGCGAGCACAGCGATTAATGGTGGGCACGGCGCTAACGCGCCTTTGCCCACCCTACGGCACCGAGCAACTCACAACCCCATCCCCCACTTCGTTGCCGTCTGCACCACCCAATCCCGATAAAGCGTCAGCGGCGTGACGCCGGTCATGCCGCCGCAGCCTGCGGTGCCGTTGGGACCCGTCGACCAGCTCACGACGCCGATGATCACGGAACCACCCGGCTTATCCTCGAACACCGGCCCGCCGGAGTCGCCCGTGCAGGCCCCGAGCCCGTCACGCGTGCCCTGCCCGACGGGATCGACGAGGCGGATCTGGAGTGTGCCCGGCTTGCCGGTAGCGGCGAGCCCGGCAACGCGAATGGTGCCGCCGCTCCTGCCGTCGCCGCGAACGGTCACGCCGATGCCGGCGATGGTGAAGCGGCTGCCGACCAGGATCGGAATGGTGGGCAGTCCCAACACAGCCGGCGCCTTTCCCTTCAAAGGCGCGCCGAGTTGCAACAGCGCGACGTCGGCGGTGGCGCGATGGGCCTGCATCGCCTGCATGTTGAAGCCGGGATGAAT
>JAQSDT010000522.1 GCA_029946075.1 bacterium
GAAGGTGATGCAGTCCATCGGGCAGATGTCGACGCAGGCGTCGCACTCGATGCAGGCGGGCGCCGAGAACACGGTCTGCACGTCGCAGTTCAGGCAGCGCTGCGCCTCGCCGAGCGCGAGCTTGACGTCATAACCAAGTTCGACCTCGGTCCGGATGTCCTTGAGCGCGATCACCTTGTCGCGATGCGGCACCTTGTAACGCCGGTCGCCCGAGATGTCGTTGTCGTAGCTCCACTCGTGAATACCCATCTTCTGCGAGGAGACATGCACTTCCGGCAGCGGACGCTCGGTAATGTCTTCGCCCGACAGCATCTTGTGGATCGACAGCGCCGCATCGTGGCCGTGCGCGACTGCCCAGATGATGTTCTTCGGGCCGAACGCCGCGTCGCCGCCGAAGAACACTTTCGGATTGGTCGACACGAAGGTCTGAGTATCGACCTGCGGCATGTTCCACCTGTCGAACTCGATGCCGCAGTCGCGCTCGATCCACGGAAAGGCGTTCTCCTGGCCGACCGCGACCAGCACGTCGTCACAGGGAATGGTCTGGTCCGGCTCGCCCGAGGGCACCAGGTTACGGCGGCCCTTGGCGTCGTATTCGGCCTTCACCTTCTGGAAGGTGACGCCGGTCAGCTTGCCGTTCTCGTGAGTGAACGCGATCGGCACCATGTAATTGAGGATCGGAATATCTTCGTGGAGCGCGTCTTCCTTCTCCCACGGCGACGCCTTCATTTCCTCGAAGCCGGAGCGGACGATCACCTTGACGTCGTCGCCGCCGAGGCGGCGCGCGGTACGGCAGCAATCCATCGCGGTGTTGCCGCCGCCAAGCACGATCACGCGCTTGCCGATCTTCTCGATGTGACCGAACGAAACCGACGACAGCCATTCGATACCGATATGGATGTTGGCGGCGCCTTCCTGGCGGCCGGGCAGTTCGAGTTCACGGCCGCGCGGCGCGCCGGAGCCGACGAAGATCGCATCGTAATTTTCGCCGAGCAGCTTCTTCAAACTGTCGATACGGTGACCGCCCTTGAATTCGACGCCGAGGTCGAGGATGTAGTCGGTTTCCTCGTCGATGACGCTGTCGGGCAGCCGGAATTTCGGAATCTGGCTCCGCATCATGCCGCCCGCCTTGGGATCGGCATCGTACACGGTGCAGTGATAGCCGAGCGGCGCGAGGTCGCGCGCCACGGCAAGCGAGGCGGGCCCGCCGCCGACCAGCGCCACGCGCTTGCCGTTCTTCGCCAGCGGCTTCGGCATGCGATGCTTGACGTCGTCCTTGAAGTCGGCGGCGACGCGTTTGAGGCGGCAGATCGCGACCGGAGTTTCCTCGACGCGGCCGCGGCGGCACGCCGGCTCGCACGGCCGGTCGCAGGTGCGCCCCAGAATTCCGGGAAACACATTCGATTTCCAGTTGATCATATAGGCGTCGCTATAACGCCCCTCTGCAATCAAACGGATGTATTCGGGAACTGGCGTGTGTGCGGGACAGGCCCATTGGCAATCGACCACTTTGTGAAAGTAGTCTGGCGCCGAGATGTCAGTCGGTTTCATTCCTGCCTTGTCCGCGCGATTTCAAGGAAAGCGCGTCCTCATTTTGCCTGCGAACGCTTAAGCAGCGTTCTTGTGGTTTTTGAATTGGATCATAGGCTTATCTTATTAGAGCCATTCCAGACGCTGCACAAAGGCAAATTTGCACGATCATCAGCTTTCAACTGCATGGACGCCCGGACTTAGCGTCGCAGCATCATTTGCGGCAGTGCGGTATGTGCAGTGCAGCTTGATCCCGCTCCCGCGTGCCGCGGACGGCATCGTGGTCTCGACCGCGAATCTGTTCCGGCAGACCTGAGTTCGGAAGATTGCGTTAATCACACCTTCACGGGTTGCGGCTAGTCTTGGGGGATTGCCGTTCCTCCGTCCGAACGTTCAGCAGCATGCCGCCAGCCACCCATCCTGCATCGCGGGTCGAAGCGCTTGATCTGCTGCGCCTGGTCGCGGTGCTGGCTGTCGTTCTCTATCATTACGGCTTCTGGGGCCCGACCTCACAAGGCGTGCCGCAGGTGGCATTGCCATGGCTGGCGCCGGCCGCCAAATACGGCTTCCTCGGCGTGCCCGGATTCTTCATCATCAGTGGCTTCGTGATCGCCTATTCGGCCGAAGGCCGCACGGCGACCGGCTTCGCCATCGCTCGCTTCAGCCGCATCTACCCGACCTTCGTCTTCTGCATGACGCTGACGTTTCTGGCGATCGTGTTGCTCGGGCCGCCGCACTTCGAAACCAGCGCCGCACAATGGTTCGCCAATCTGTTCATCGCTGCACCTGCGTTCGGCCAACCCTACATGGACGGTGCTTACTGGTCGCTGGTGATCGAGGTCGTGTTCTATGCATGGGTCGCCGTCTTCATCGCAGCCGGACTGTTCCCGCGCCGGATCGACGTGATCATCATGGCCTGGCTCGCCATCACCCTCGCCAATGAACTGACCATCGACGCGCCGATCATCGAAAAGCTGTTTCTTGCTGACGACAGCGGCTATTTCGCCGTCGGTCTGCTGATCTACGAATTCTATCGCGGACGCCGCGACGCGATGCTCTACGGCCTGTTGGCGCTGGCAACCGGGACGGCGGTGTTCCAGTCGATCCACAAGGCCGTGAAGCTGGCGCCCCATACCGGGGGCACGTTCGACGAATGGACCGTGACCGCGGTGTTTCTCGCGTCGGCCGCGATCATTTTCATGGCCACGCGCGTCCGCCATTTGCCGCTGCCGCCGGGACTCGTGCTGGCGGCGGGTGGCCTGACCTACCCGCTTTATCTGCTGCACATGCAACTTGGCTATGTACTGTTCGTTCGCTGGCATCCAGCCGGCGCGACAGGACTGACGATCACGATCGTCCTTGGCATGATTGGACTGTCGTGGGTCGTATGGCGCTATTTCGAGCGCGGCGCGCAGGGCTGGATCCGCAATGTCTTGACGCGCGGCGCGACACGGCTCGGATGGCCGCTGAGGCTCCGCACGGCGGCTGGCAGCGGGATCACCTAGCCGACGATGTCGCTTTTTGCGATGTCCCACATCAACCGATAGACGCCGCTGGAAACCAGCAGCGGCTTCAACGCTGCGTTGTCGGTAAAGCGCGCAGGGCTCACGGCGTCGACGTCAGTGCCGTCGATC
>JAQSDT010000523.1 GCA_029946075.1 bacterium
GCGTTGGGATCGCCCATCGGCGCCGCCACGATCGAGCCACCCTTGATGATGCAATCCGGCTTGACGCCGAAGAACGCCGGCGACCACAGCACGAGATCGGCGAGCTTCCCCTTTTCCACCGAGCCGATCAGCTTGGACACGCCGTGCGCGATCGAAGGGTTGATGGTGTATTTGGCGATGTAGCGCTTGACGCGGAAATTGTCGTTGTCCTTGCCCTTGTCCTCGGGCAATGCACCGCGCTGTTTCTTCATCTTGTCGGCGGTCTGCCAGGTGCGGATGATGACCTCGCCGAGGCGCCCCATCGCCTGCGAGTCCGACGACATCATCGAGAGCGCACCGAGATCGTGCAGGATGTCTTCCGCCGCGATGGTCTCCTTGCGGATGCGGCTTTCGGCAAACGCCAGATCTTCCGCGATCGACGGATCGAGATGGTGGCACACCATCAGCATGTCCAGATGCTCGTCGATGGTGTTGCGGGTGAACGGCCGCGTCGGATTGGTCGAGGACGGCAGCACGTTCTTCAGCCCGGCGATCTTGATGATGTCAGGCGCGTGGCCGCCGCCGGCGCCCTCGGTGTGGAAGGCGTGGATGGTGCGGCCCTTGAACGCCTTGACCGTGTCTTCGACGAAGCCGGACTCGTTCAGCGTGTCCGAATGCAGCATCACCTGGATGTCGTAATCGTCGGCGACGGAAAGACAATTGTCGATCGCGGCCGGTGTGGTGCCCCAATCCTCGTGTAGCTTCAGCGCGCAGGCGCCGGCCTTGATCATCTCGACCAGGGCTGCGGGGCGCGCCGCGTTGCCCTTGCCTGAGATGCCGAGGTTGACCGGGAAGGCGTCGAACGACTGGATCATGCGGCCCATGTGCCAGGGCCCGGGCGTGCAGGTCGTCGCAAAGGTGCCGTGCGACGGACCGGTGCCGCCACCCAGCATCGAGGTAACGCCACTCATCAGTGCGTGCTCGATCTGCTGCGGACAGATGAAATGGATGTGGCTGTCGAAGCCGCCGGCGGTGAGGATTTTGCCTTCACCGGCGATGACGTCGGTGCCGGGGCCGATCACGATGGTCACGCCTGGCTGGATATCGGGATTGCCGGCCTTGCCGATGGCCGAGATCATGCCTTCCTTGATCGCGACGTCAGCTTTCACGATGCCCCAGTGGTCGACGATCAGCGCGTTGGTAATGACGGTATCCGCCGCGCCCTGCTTGTTGGTGACCTGCGATTGCCCCATGCCGTCGCGGATCACCTTGCCGCCGCCGAACTTCACCTCCTCGCCATAGACGGTGAAATCCTTCTCCACTTCGATGATGAGATCGGTATCGGCGAGGCGCACCTTGTCGCCGACGGTCGGGCCGAACATGTCGGCATAGACGGAACGCTTGATTTTGACGCTCATAGTTTCCCCTGCACGTCGCCGCGGAAGCCCCAGATGATGCGTTTACCGGCGACGGCGACGAGTTGCACGTCGCGGGTCTGGCCGGGTTCGAAACGGACCGCGGTGCCGGCGGCGATATCGAGCCGCATGCCGCGGGCTTTCCTGCGGTCGAATTTCAGCGCCGGGTTGGTTTCGAAGAAATGGTAGTGCGAGCCGACCTGAATGGGACGGTCGCCCGTATTGGCGACGGTAAGCGTCACCGTCTTGCGGCCGGCATTGAGTTCAATCTCGCCGTCCTTGATGAAGAGTTCGCCGGGAATCATCTTTCCTCCTCAGTCATTCCGGAACGATGCGGAGCGTCGAACCCGGAATCTCGAAATGAGTAACCTTTGAATCCCGGGTTCGCGCTGCGCGCGCTCCGGAATGACGACTAACTATCGGATCGGCTCATGCACCGTGACGAGCTTGGTGCCGTCGGGGAATGTCGCCTCGACCTGGATGTCGTGGATCATCTCGGGAATGCCGTCCATCACCTGCGCACGGGTGAGGACCTGCGCGCCTGATTGCATCAGTTCGGCGACCGTGCGGCCGTCGCGAGCGCCCTCGACGATGAAGTCGGAGATGATCGCGATCGCCTCGGGATGATTGAGCTTGACGCCGCGCTCCAGCCGGCGGCGCGCCACGATGGCCGCCATTGAGATCAAGAGCTTGTCCTTTTCGCGGGGGGAGAGATTCATTCGAGCACTCTGGTGATTGAATGGTTAGTTGAGCCAAAGGCGAGGTAAGGCCGAGCCGCTGGCGCGGCCGAGCACCGTCATCATGTCGGCCCGCAAGCGCGCCGCATCTTGGGCACAGAAGCGGGCCATTGCAAATCCATTCCAGCAGGAGATTCCGACCTCGCCGCCGAACGTTTCGGAAGCCTCGCGGATCCGTGCCACCAGCGCCTCATCGCCCGGCACGATCAGCGCGGTGCCGATGGCGACGCCGCCCTTGGCGAACGCCGGTCGCGCCAGCTTTGCGCCGATATCGCCGTCGAGCCGGATGGTTTCGGCAAACACCAGCCTGCCGCCGCGGCGCAGGCGCCAACGGTCGGTGAATTCGCCGTGCTGCATGGTTTCGCCCATCGCAGAACGGCCGAACACGACGATTTCGCAGAGCAAAAGCGAGGCGTCGTCCGCCAGATCGATATCGATTCGTCTGGCGATCCGCGCCCGGTCGAACAGAATGGTTTCCTGCGGCAGCCAGGACAGATGCGCGCCCGCCTCCGCCTTCAGTGCGATGGAGAGTTCCGCCGCGCCGCCCGGCGCGCGATAGACCTTCTCGGCTGCCGCCGTCGTCAGCGTCAGCCGCGATCCCTCACCTGCCCGGATATCGATGTCGAAACGATCGCCCCCGGCAATGCCGCCCGCGGTATTGACGAACACGCCGGACAGACCTTTGTCTTCGGGTGAGGGAAAGCGCACGCGCAGCGAGCCGGATTCATGCAAGTCCCCGCGCCGGGTGACGCCGTCGGCAAGGTGCACACCGAAACGCACCGCGCCGCGCGCGCGGTTGGCCGCGAAAGTCGCCGAGTTCGTACGCGTGGTGTCGGTCCGCATTCGTCCGCCTGCTCAAGCCGCAACCGAACCCGCTGACGTCAGAGCGCCATCTGGCGGCTGATCTCGGCGGGATCGAGGTTGGAGCGGTCACAGGAATATTTCACCGCGCCCCGGTCCATCACCGCGAAATTGTCGCCGAGCTCGCAGGCAAAGTCGAGATATTGTTCGACCAGCACGATCGCCAT
>JAQSDT010000524.1 GCA_029946075.1 bacterium
CATCAGCGAGACCCGGGTCAGGCCGAGGCTTTCGAAAATCTCCCGGACGGCGTTGAGCTGGCCGCGGCCGCCATCGATGATGACGAGGTCCGGCCATTGCGGAAACGAATCATCGTCGGCCCTGATCTTCGCCGCGTCGCCCTCCGGCGGTTTCAGGAGCCGCTTGAAGCGCCGTTCCAGCACCTCGCGCATCATCGCGTAGTCGTCGCCGGGCGTCAGGCCCTCGGACTTGATGTTGAACTTGCGGTACTGATTCTTGATGAAGCCATCCGGCCCGGCCACGATCATCGCACCGACCGCGTTGGTGCCCTGGATGTGGCTGTTGTCGTAGACCTCGATGCGCTTGGGTGTTTCCGGCAGCTTGAGCGTGGTCGCCATGCCCTGCAGCAGCCGGCTCTGGGTTGCGGTGTCGCTGAGCTTGCGGCCGAGCGCCTCGCGCGCATTGGTCAGCGCGTGGGCGATCAGCTCTTTCTTTTCGCCGCGCTTCGGCGTCGAGACTTCCACCTTGTTGCCGGCCTTCACCGCCAGCGCGTCGGCGAGCAGCGCGCTTTCCTCGATCTCGTGCGACAGCAGAATCAGTTTCGGCGGCGGCTTGTCGTCGTAGAATTGCGCGAGGAACGAGCCCAGCACTTCCTCCGGCGTGAACGATTTCTCCGCGCGCGGGAAATAGGCGCGGTTGCCCCAGTTCTGGCCGGTGCGGAAGAAGAACACCTCGACGCAGGAATAGCCGCCCTCCTGGTGGATGGCGAACACGTCGGCCTCTTCCACGGTGCGCGGATTGATGCCCTGCTGCGACTGGATCGCCGACAGCGCGGCGAGACGGTCGCGATAGAGCGCCGCGGTCTCGAATTCGAGCTCGGTGGAGGCCTTCTCCATTTCGCTGGCGAGCAATTCCTTCACCGCGTGGCTGCGCCCGGAGAGGAAGTCGCTCGCCTCGCGCACCAGTTCGGTATAGCCGGGAAAATCGATCTCGCGGGTGCAGGGGCCCGAACAGCGGCGGATTTGATACAGCAGGCAGGGCCGGGTGCGGCTTTCGAAAAAGCCGTCGGTGCAGGAGCGGATCAGGAAGGCGCGCTGCAGCGCCGTGATGGTGCGGTTGACGGCGCCGGCATTGGCGAACGGGCCGAAATAGCGCCCGGGCCTCGATTGCGCGCCGCGGTGTTTCAGGATCTGCGGCGCCCAGTGATCGCCCGATATCAGGATGTAGGGAAACGACTTGTCGTCGCGCAGCTGCACGTTGAAGCGCGGCCGCAGCTGCTTGATCAGGTTGGCCTCCAGCAGCAGCGCCTCGGTCTCGGTCGTGGTGGAGATGATCTCGACCGTCACGGTCGCTGCGATCATGCGCAGGATGCGCGCCGGCAGTGGCGCGTTGACGCGGGCATAGGACGATAGCCGCTTGCGGACGTTCTTCGCCTTGCCGACGTAGAGCACGTCGCTGCCGGCGTTGAGCATGCGGTAGACGCCGGGCGAGGTCGGCGCCAGCCGCACCGCGTTTTCGATCGCGGCATGGCCGACCGCCAGCGTGCCTTCGGCAATCGCTTCGGCAGTTTCCTCCGGCGCGTCCGGCAGGCGCGCATCCTCATCGTCCTCGGCGGCCGTCGTCGCGGGATCGACATCGGCGGCGACGAGGTCCTGCGTCGGCAAGTCCGGCTGGGAACCCCGCCGCGCCTTGCGCGGGGTTTTCGGATGGTCGGCAGAATCGTGGTTCATGGGCCCAAAATAAGCGCTGGTGCGGGTCATCGCCAGCATGCGCCGCCGCGCGGGAGGGCGGCGGTAACGGATCCTTAAGAATGATGAGCGGGCGGTAACCCGGCTTAACAACCCTTTAACTGAAAACTCTCGATAAATCTTACGCGAAAACGATGGAATTCCGTAACCAAACCGGCCTTTCGCGCCGCGGGTCACGGCAGTTGCGTGGAGTTGCGTGATGAGCAGGATTGTCTTGCGGGCGCTGGCGATGATCGCCGTGAGCTGGGCCGTTTCGGGCTGGACCGTGTCCGCCCGGGCCGCCGACATGAACTACGGACGCGCGCCCTACACCGTCAATCAGCCGCTCAACGCCTATAGCTGGGCCGGTCCCTATCTCGGCGGCAATCTCGGCTACGCCTGGGGCTCGGTCGACAACAACCCGACCAAGCCGTCGGGTTTCGCCGGCGGCGTTCAGGCCGGCTACAATTTTCAGCGCGGGCCGTGGGTGTTCGGCATCGAGGGCGACATCCAGGGCACCGGCGCCGAAGAGACCTTTGCGCCCTGGAAATTCTCCAATCCGTGGTTCGGCACGCTGCGCGGCCGCGCCGGCTACGCGCTCAACAACGTCCTGTTCTACGGCACCGGCGGTCTGGCCTTCGGCGAACTGCGCGCCACCACTTTCGGCCTGTCGGAGAGCCATACCAATGCCGGCTGGACGCTCGGCGTCGGCGCCGAAATGGGCTTTGCGCCGAACTGGAGCGCCAAGGTCGAATATCTCTATGTCGATCTCAACAACAGCAACTTCGTCATTACGGGTGCGTCGAACGGCTATCGCTTCGGTTTGGTCAGGGCGGGTGTGAACTATCGCTTCTGAGAACAAGAAACCGATCGCGACAACCTCCCGGTGGCAGTAAGCCACCGGGATTTTTTTTGGCCGGATGCGGCGACCGGATGCGGGTGGCGAAGCGTGCACGTTTCGGCGATCCCGGCGGCGCGAGGTCCGGGCAAATCCTTGCAGGCGAAAGCTCAGTCCGCTTCCAGGCGCGAGCGTCAGCTCACGATGAAATCACCAGGTTGACCGCCTTGGGGCCTTTGCCCTTCTTGTCCGGCTCCACCTCGAATGCGATCCGCTGTCCCTCTGTCAGATCCTTCAATCCGGCCCGCTCCACGGCGGTGATGTGAACGAACACATCGCGGCCGCCGTCATCGGGCTTGATGAAGCCGTAGCCGCGTTCTCCGTTGAAGAACTTGACTGTCCCAGTCATGGCCATCGGGAAACTCCTCCCCCGTATTGCTTCGCCGCTACGCGCACCTCGCGTATCGGCCGACCGGACATTCGCTGCCGGAAGCTTGGCCACCTGAGCCGGTCGGGTTCACGTCCCCGAGCGGCCTGGATTTTTATTCGGCCTTCATCACTCCGCCGCAACCATTCGCGGAAGCGGAACGTAAAGCCAGTCCAACAAGCT
>JAQSDT010000525.1 GCA_029946075.1 bacterium
TCTCACCGCATGTACCGGTATTGATGGGTATCGCGTCGCTCCACCCATCCTACGAGCATCAGTGATCGTCGATTTCGTCGTCCGCGCTGGGCTTGCTGCTGCCCTTGAACCAGCGCGAGATGGTCTTCTTGCTGCCGACCGAACCCGTCGAATAGGGATCGCGTGACGCATAGGGATTACGCTGCCCTGCCCGTGCGGCGATCTGCTCGCCGGAGACGGCGGCGGGCTGGCAGATCATGCGGCGCGAGGCACGTCGCATCAGGTCGACGTGGATGTGATCCTCGTGATGGACGTTGGAGCCCGGCGCCAGCACGGTGTTGAACTGCTGGCAGGCGGTGGCCTGCACGTCGCGCAGAAAGCCCTGCTCTTCGGGCAGGCCGCGCCAGCCACCCTTCACCGTGACGCGGCGCCCGTCGGCCAGCGTGAACGCGGCGATGTCGAGCGCGTTGCCGAAGGCGTGTTCGGAAATATGCGCGCGCGAATTTCCGTTCATGCCGCGACAGGAATACGCCGAGATCTGCTTGATCTCCACGACGCGCACGCCGAACCAGCGCATCGCGGCGGGCTGCACGGAGTCGGCGAGCCAGCGGTCGAGCGCGGAAACGATCGGACAGGCGAGCGTTGCGGCTGGCTTCATCGAAACCTGGCCGAAGCCACTGACCGGATTTCCCTGCGCGGGCCCAAGCCGCCGTGGCTCGGCGACAGGCTGCGCGGCAGGCGCGGAAGAATAGGGTGCAGGGTAACGGTCGCGCGGCGGATAGGACGGCGCGCCCGGATAGCTGCCGCCTCGGGAGTCGCGCGACGGCGGCGATCCTTCCGCTGGAAGATCGATGTCCTCTTCGTGTGCTTCCAGCCCCGGCGCGGAGAGCGAAATCGGACCGTTGGAACGCGCGGCATAGTTCGGTTGCCGCAGCGCCGTGTCCGAATAGCTTCCCAGAGGAGGCGCTGCCGGCGCACGGTTGATCGGCCAGCGCGGCTGATTGCCGATCGCCCCGGGCGGCCGCAATTCATCGGCAAAGCCGAACGTGCCCACGCCTTCCCCGAGCGCGGCGACTTTCAGCGGATATTCCGCACCGCAGACGCCAGGGCCGGAAATCGGCTCGATCCGGACCAGTTCCGAGGTTTCCTTGACCACGCCGGATTTCAGGCATGCGACTTCGGCCTCGGCTCGCCACGGTTCCCGTTCCGCGGACTGAAAAAATCCGCGGCCGCAACCGGCCAGAGAGACGAGGACGAAGGAGCCGACGAGATACAAACGAACTCCGCGCGTCATCGCCGCACGTTGGGAGAAATTATTTAAGGACTCTTCAACGCATTGAATTCATGAATTTTTTACCATGATGCCCGGACCGTGCGGCTGTGGAGAAGCGGGATAGACAGCAAGGCTGACTTTTTCCGCCGGGAACGCTTTGCTAGCCTCAATCGTTATTTACGGGCACGACGTGAACCAGGGAGCAGTCCCAATGGATTTCGTAAGTCCTCTCGTCAACAGACTGAGCGTTGTAACCGCGTATGTGGTCTTCGCTTTCGTCGGCGCCATTGTGCTCGGCGTCATCTACTAGAGCTTCAGTCCGGATCTGGACCTTCGCGCCCGGTGGCTACCGTCACCGGGCGTTTTCGTGTGTATTCAGGATCGCGGCTCGGGCTTGGTTTGACGCGACGTGATCAGAGCGCCGGTCTGGCCGCCGATCCGGCTCCAGTTATTGCCGGAACAATAGAACCGGCCGATGGCGCAGGCCTCGACGCGCAGCGTGTTCAGGCCCTTCATGTCGATCGTGCCGTAATAGGTATCGCCGCTTTCCTGGCTGTAGACGCTGCCGATCCACTGACGGTCCGTCTTCGGCTTCATGTTGACCAAAATCGCTTCGCCCTTGTCGTCGGACAGGGAGTCCAGCACATAGCCGCACAGCGCGTTGCCGCATTTGACGATCCGCACCGTTCCCCGCGCGCCGGTCTGCCAGTCGCCGATCGGCGAATCCGACAGTTCTTCTTCGACCCGCTGCGACACATTCGTGATTTGCGGCATCGGCCGCGCAGCTTCGACCGGCCTTGCAATCGGCGGCGGTGGCGGTACGGGAACCGCGGCGGGCGGCGGTGCGGCCACGGTCTGCGTTGTCGAGGCAGCGGGCGTGTAAACGGCGGGCGGTGACGCCACGATGGTCTGGGCCCGCGGCGCGGCCACAGGGGGCGACGGCTGAACTGCCGGCGCTACCGGCGGCGCGTGAGTGACCGGCGCTACCGAATTGCGATCATCATCCTCGCGAACATATTTGCGGCCGGTACCGGAGATCGACACCGAGGCGCATGACGTCGAGCGGCAATAGCGTGACGATTCGATATGCACGCGATGACCGCCGACGGTGAAAGAAATAGAACCACCTGCCTCCGCCGAAGAACTGAACGCGATCAGCACGGCGAGAAAACATAATCGCAGCATCGGAAGCCTCCCGGTTCTTGCCGGGCAAGACTAGGGCTGCGGCCGCCCGGCGCGATGTGACCTGAATCACCCCTGAAAAGGTCGGCGCCACCGACAGACGTGACGTACGTCACAGAACACGCCGCCGCTGCCGCGTAGAGTCCGGTCAAGTTCATCGCCAGCCCGTTCACACGCCGCTCAGGAGGCCGTCATGAAGAAGCTCTTTATCCTCGCCGCATTGCTGATGGCCACCACCTCGGCGCATGCCGGCGGCATCACCTTCCAGATCAATGGCGAGCGCATTCGCGTCGACGCGCCGCGCAATTGCAATGACCTTTCCTGCATCAGGATCACCGC
Source organism: bacterium (assembly GCA_029946075.1). GTDB lineage: Bacteria > Pseudomonadota > Alphaproteobacteria > Rhizobiales > Xanthobacteraceae > Bradyrhizobium. The sequence goes on from JAQSDT010000525.1 coordinate 2,774, forward strand.
GCCCGGCTATTCCGGCACGGTCGGCAATATCGACTTCAAGGGCATCGGCTCGAAGAGCAAGGATGACGATGTCGTCGAGACTGCGCCGGCCCGGCCCGCGCCCGCTCCGGTCCAGGCGGCAGCGCCCGCCCCGCAGCCCGCGGCTCCCGCGCCGGTCTACGCACCTGCCCAAACCGTCGCCGCCGCGCCGGTTCAGACCGACGTCCCGCCCGCACCGCCCGCTCCGCCGCCGGCGCCCGTCGCCGCCGCACCTGCGCCGCAGCCGGCCCCGGTTGCCGCCGCGCCGGTGTCCGATCCGAACTCCCCGCTCGGCATCTGGGCGACCGAAGAGAACAAGGGCAACGTGCGCATCGAACAGTGCGGCA
>JAQSDT010000526.1 GCA_029946075.1 bacterium
CGGCTGTCGGTCAGCATGATCGGGGTGCCGTCGGCGGCATGCAGCGCGAACAGTTTCAGGCCCGGCGCGATCTTCGGCGCCTGCGGAAACAGTCCCGGCACGTCCTCGGAACGGACTTGTTTCACATAGGCAATATGGCCTTCACCAAGGTGGGCCAATGCCTCGACGGAAACCTTTTCGGGTTCGAACATAACGCTCACTTCACTCATGGTCTCGACTCCTTCTGGGTCCAAGCGGTCGAGTCCGCTACTCGTTCCATTATTCGTGCTCATTGATAGCAATTGTCTTAATGACCCTCTCAGGCTCCGGCCTGGCGAGGTCGATCGACAACAGCCCGTTCTTCAGATCCGCGCCCAGCACCTGCATCCCCTCCGCCAGCACGAAGGTGCGCTGGAAGTGGCGCGCGGCGATGCCGCGATGGATGTATTGCCGGGCCTTGTCGTCCTGCTGGCGGCCCCGGATGACGAGCTGGTTTTCCTCAGTGGTCACATCGAGTTGGTCGCGGGTGAAACCCGCCACCGCCAGCGTGATGCGCAGGCGTTCGGGCTGACCGTTGGCACGGTCGCACCGCTCGATGTTGTACGGAGGATAGCCGTCGGCGCCTTTGACGACGCGATCGAGCGCACGCTCGATTTCATCGAACCCGAGCAGGAACGGACTGGACAACGAAGGAACACGAGACATTACAAAGCCCTCTCGAAGCGACTTTGAGGGGCCCTTGCGGCGCCCCATTCAACCGGCCGGCCGACTTGCCGTCCGGTCACCAGGGAATATGGGGGTGATTTGCGAAGCGTTCAAGCGGCTGCGGAACCTGCGTAAATCGGCCGCGGTGAGTGGCTGGCGTCATTCTGGACGATTCCACGCCCAAGTAGGTTGGACACCCGCCGGACTATTTCTTCAAAACGCTGCCCATCAACGCCGCGAACATGGTGTCGGGCGCTGATTCCTCCTTCACGATGCCATCGGCACTTGGCCTAAACAGCGCCGCTAGAATGAACTTGCGGTCCTCCTCGCCCACGCTGGCCTTTTTGGTCAGCGCAAGAAATGTCGTGATCATGGTTCGTCGCTCTTCGGCGTCCGTTGCTAGGTGTCTTGCGCTAAGATAAATCCTCAGAATGACCCGGCCGGCCCAGAACAAAATTGAGGTCATCAATAGTGCGAAAGCACTGGCTCGGAAAAGCGCTGCGTAAGGAACCGTTGTTGAATCGGTTGGCAGATGTGCGGCCGCCCGTTCGTAAAGCCAGAACAGTCCTGAGACAGAAGCTGCTGAAAAGAGGATGAGAACAGCAAGCGACCAGCCAGCGGCTTTGCGATACTGTGCAGCACGAGTTCTCCAATACAGTACGGGTGCTTGCAATTGCATTTGTACTTCGTAAGCCCGATGCGTTGCCTCCAGATCGCTTTGAAGCTTGTGATATTTCTCCACTCGATCGGCTTCGGCTTGCGTAAACGCGGCTTCGTGAGCAACACCGAGAGCATGGGCCGAATCCCGAATTTCTTCGGTGCTTTGAACGCCCACTCTTTGCTGGCTATTAATCAAGTCGCGCATTCGTTGCGCTTCAACATCGATTGCTGCGCGTGATTCCAATAAGTCGCGGTTTATGCCGTCCACAACCGTTTGATCGATACCCGCGAGCAAGGCGTTACCACGCGCAACGCCGATCCGGTGTCTAATGTCACTTCGGAGAAAATTGGGGTCGTTAACGGGCACCTCAGCATGAACGGTCGCCAACGTGACGGCCGCAACAATTCGGTCAGTCTCGCTCAAGACACGTAGCGCATGAGATTCCGGATCAATGCCACAGAGCATTTGATCACGCCCATAGCGCTCGCGCATTAGTGCTCTAAAATCATCTTTATTCTGGTCGAGAGCATGTCTAAATCTCAGGATCCAATCGTCCGGCCGATATCGACTAGCAACGTTGTTGATAATATTAGAACTGCTTTCGGTGGGTTGGTTGGTCCACGCCCAAATCTTTTCTTCCTCATTGAGAAAGGCCGCGGCGTCGTCTTCCGTCGAAAGAACGATCAGTGGCCGTTGCAAGCGGTGTATCGCGAGGAATGGCTCGATCTGACTGTTCATTTCAGCATCTCAATCAATCACTCACCCACCCACGCGCTTGCGACCGTCCGCACTAAACAGATGCAGCTTGTCGCTGGTTGCGACCGCCCGGATGCGCTCGCCGATGGCAGGGCCGATGGCGCCGGGAATTCGCACGATGACTTCGCCCGGCGGCAGTTCGCCCGGCGTGGCAGCGACGCCCTGCGCTTCCTGCTGGCGCGTGCCGTAGATGAAGGTTTCGGCGCCGACGCGTTCGATCGCTTCGACGGTGAGGTCGAGCGCGATGCCGCCCGGCGCCGTTGCGCCGGAGATGACGAAATCCTCGGGACGGATGCCGAGGATGCCGGCCTCGGCGATCCTGGCATCGCCGGCGAGCTGCGATTTCAGCTCGTCGGAACGCAGCGGCATCAGATTCATCGGCGGCGCGCCGATGAAGGAGGCGACGAAGGTCGTTGCCGGCTTCTGGTAGATGTCCAGCGGGTTGCCGATCTGCTCGACCTGGCCGCCGTTCATGACGACGAGAATATCGGCCAGCGTCATCGCCTCGACCTGGTCGTGGGTGACGTAGATCGAGGTCGTGGCGAGGCGGCGTTGCAATTTTCGGATCTCGACGCGCATGGCGATGCGCAGCTTGGCATCGAGATTCGACAGCGGCTCGTCGAACAGAAACACTTTCGGTTGCCGCACGATGGCGCGGCCCATGGCGACGCGCTGGCGCTGGCCGCCGGACAATTGCCGCGGCTTGCGATCCAGCATCGTGCCGAGTTCGAGAATGCGCGCGGCTTCCTCGACGCGGGTCTTGATCTCGGGCTCGGGCATGCCGCGGTTGCGCAGGCCGTAGGCCATGTTGTTGTAGACGGTCATGTGCGGATAGAGCGCGTAGTTCTGGAACACCATCGCGATGTCGCGGTCGGCGGGCTCGATCTGGTTGACGATGCGGCCGCCGATGTCGATCTCGCCGCCGGTGACGGTTTCGAGGCCCGCGACCATGCGCAGCAATGTCGACTTGCCGCAGCCGGAGGGCCCGACCAGCACGCAGAACTGACCGTCGCCGACATCGACGTTGACGCCCT
>JAQSDT010000527.1 GCA_029946075.1 bacterium
CGCCAACTACTTCCGACATTCCGGATATGCTTCGCTTTAAGTGGAAAAGGCTCTAGTATCCGTAGAGGCCAAACTCCGCGCAACGATAACAAGACGTCACGGGAGAGACATGTCCACTTCGCAACAACCGGCAAACCTCGCCGACATGGTCCGTGACCGCGCGAAGACGCGCGGCAATGCACTGGCCTATGAGTTCGAGGGACGCCAGACCAGCTTCGCCGAATTCGACGTCAAGACCAACCGCGTTGCGAATGCGCTGATCGCGCTGGGCCTGAAGCCCGGCGAGCGCATCGCCTATATCGGCAAGAACAGCGACATCTATTTCGAGCTGTTGATGGGCGCGATGAAAGCCAATGTCGTGATGGCACCGGTGAACTGGCGCCTCGCCGGACCGGAAGTCGCATTCATCGTCGGCGACTGCAAGGCGCCGGTGCTGTTCGTCGGCCCGGAATTCATCACGCAGGTCCGCAACATCAAGCCGCAACTGCCCGACGTGCGCCATGTCATCACCACCGAAGGCGGCGCGCCGGAGTGGCAGGATTTCACGGCGTGGCGCGACGCTGCGAGCAGTGACGATCCGAAGGTGGCGATCAGCCCGAAGGACATCGCGATCCAGCTCTATACGTCCGGCACCACCGGGAAGCCCAAGGGCGCGATGCTGTCGCACGCCAACTTCCTCAACCTGGTGCAGACCGGCAACGAGGCCGAGAAGCCCGAATGGAACAAATGGTCGATCGACGACGTCTCGCTGGTCGCGATGCCGATCTTCCACATCGGCGGCTCCGGCTGGGGCGTGATGGGCCTCTATCACGGCGCGCGCGGCGTCATCGCCCGCGAATTCGACCCGACCAAGGTGCTGGATTTCTTCGAACAGTCAGGGATCACGAAACTGTTCATGGTGCCGGCCGCGATGCAGTTTGTGGTGCGGCAGCCGCGCGCGCGGCAGGTCGATTTCTCCCGCTTGAAATACATGCTGTACGGCGCCTCGCCGATTCCGGCGGCGCTACTGAAGGAGTGCATCGAGGTCTTCAAATGCGGCTTCGTGCAGATGTACGGCATGACCGAAACGACAGGCACGATCGTCGCGCTGCCGCCCGAGGACCACATCGAAGGGCTGGAGCGCATGCGCTCCGCCGGCAAGGCGCTGCCGGGCATTGAGCTTGCGATTCTGGACGCCGACGGCAAACCGTTGCCGCCGCGCCAGGTCGGCGAGATCGCCACCCGCTCCGGCTCCAACATGGCCGGCTACTGGAACCTGCCGGAGGCGACCGCCAAGACGTTAGGGGCCGACGGCTGGCTGCGCACCGGCGACGCCGGCTATATGGACGAGGACGGCTATCTCTACATCCACGACCGCATCAAGGACATGATCATCTCCGGCGGCGAGAACATCTATCCCGCCGAGGTCGAGAGCGCCGTATGCGATCATCCTGACGTGGCGGAAGCTGCCGTGATCGGCATTCCCGACGACAAATGGGGTGAGGCCGTGAAAGCGATCGTGGTGATGAAGCCGGGCAAGCAGGCCACTGCGACCGACATCATCAACTTCACCCGCGAGCGCATCGCCGGCTTCAAGACGCCGAAGACGGTGGATTTCATCGAGGCGCTGCCACGCAATCCGTCGGGGAAGATTTTGCGCAGAAATTTGCGCGATCCCTATTGGGCGGGGAAAGATCGTCAGGTGAATTAGTGCTGTCGTCCCGGCCTTGCGCCGGGACCCATACGCCGCGGCGCCAGTGATGCGGGAGGTGTTAGTTTAGCTTCGTCAGGTGCCTCGAACCACGTCCTGGGGTTATGGGTCCCGGCGTTCGCCGGGACGACATGATGTTTGGCGCGAAGCCTAATGCTTCCCCGCCCCCATATACCCGAACAGGAATCCCGCCACCTTGCGCTTCTGGATTTCCTCGCTGCCCTCGGTGATGCGGTAGCGGCGGTGGTGGCGGTAGATGTGTTCGAACGGCTTGTGGCGTGAATAACCCATGCCGCCATGCACCTGCATGGCGCGGTCGGCGGCCTCGCAACACAGGCGGTTTGCCCAGAAATTGCACATCGACACCCGGTCGGAGAGCGTGTGCTCGACCTGGGCCTGCGTGAGCTGGTCCATTTCCCATGCGGTCTTGCGGATCAGGAGGCGCAGCATCTCCGCCTGGGTTGCCAGTTCCACCAGCGGCCACTGGATGGCCTGGTTCTCGGCCAGCGCCTTGCCAAACGGCTTTCGTTCGCGCGCATATCTGACGCTTTCGTTGATGCAGTAGACCGCCGCGCCGAGCGAACTCGCCGCCTGCCGGATCCGATTTTCATGTACGAAGCACTGCGCCAGCGACAATCCGCGGCCGACCTCGCCGAACTGCGCGTCGTCAGGCACGAACACATCCGTGAAACTGACGCGCGGGTGGTCCGTCGGCATGTTGAAGGTCCACATATATTCCTCGACCTTCACGCCGAGGCTCTTGGCCGGCACCAGAAAACAGGTGATGCCGCGGGCATCGCCGTCCTCGCCGGAGGTGCGGGCGAACAGCGCACAGTGGGTGGCGACGTGCATGCCCGTCGTCCACATCTTCTCGCCGTTGATGATCCAGCCCTTGACGTTGTCGCGCGCCGCCGGAACGGCGCGGGTTTCCATATGCGTCGCATCGGAGCCATGATTGGGCTCGGTCAAACCGAACGTGATGCGGTACTTGCCCCGGATCGAGCCGTCGATCATCGCTTTCTGCTCGTCGGTGCCGTAGCGATCCAGCATGGTCACGATCGGCAGATTGCCGACGATGGAATGCTCGTTCTGCAGATCGTTGTGCAGGCCGAGCCCCTTCGAGGCAAAATGCTCGCGGATCACCGCCATCCAGAGGTTGGAACCGTCCTTGCCGCCGTAGCGCTTCGGGATTGCAAAACGCAGATGCCCGGCATCGTCGGCGAGGTTCTTGGCCTTGCGCAGCAGCACTTCCCATTCGTGCCGCGGCAGGCCGCCGTTCTCGAAATCGGTGCGCGCCCATTCGCGGCGATGGTCGAAGAAGCGGATGTTGTCATCGGCCTCCTCCAGCGGCTTGATCTCGCGGGCGATGAAGCCGTCGAGTTCAGCCAGATAGGCAACGAGGTCGGCAGGCAGGTTGAAATCCAAGGCAATGTCTCCCGGAA
>JAQSDT010000528.1 GCA_029946075.1 bacterium
ACGGTGACCGGCCAGACCCTGGGTGAGAACATCGCGCGCGCGGAGGTCTATAATGACGACGTCATCCGCACCGTGAAGGACCCGATCTACGCCGAGGGCGCGCTCGCCGTGCTGAGGGGCAATCTTGCGCCCGACGGCTGCGTGATCAAGCCGAGCGCCTGCGAGCCGCGCTTCCTCAAGCACACCGGCCCGGCGATGGTGTTCGACGATTACCCCTCGATGAAGAAGGCGATCGACGATCCAAACCTCGACGTGTCAGCCGATCACGTCCTGATCCTGCGCAATGCCGGCCCGCAAGGCGGCCCCGGCATGCCGGAATGGGGCATGCTGCCGATCCCGACAAAGCTGGTGAAGCAGGGCGTGCGCGATATGGTGCGGCTGTCGGACGCGCGCATGAGCGGCACCAGTTACGGCGCCTGCATCCTGCACGTCTCGCCGGAATCCTACATCGGCGGCCCGCTGGCGCTGGTCCGCAACGGCGACGAGATCACGCTCGACGTCAACGCCCGCACCATCAACCTCGATGTGCCGGAGGCGGAGCTCGCCAGGCGCCGCGCCGAATGGAAGGCGCCTGAGCGTCGCTATGAGCGTGGCTATGGCTGGATGTTCACCAAACACATCAAGCAGGCGAATGAAGGCTGCGATTTCGATTTTCTGGAGACCGGTTTTGGCAAGCCGGTGGATGAGCCGTCGATTTACTGACCACCGTCATTCCGGGATGGTCCGAAGGACCAGACCGGAACCTCGAGATTCTGGGCTCGATGCTGACGCATCGCCCCGGAATGACGGAACAACGGGATGAACCAAAATGACAAAACTGAGCGACGCCACCCGCAACAAACTGAAAACCGTCTCTACCGCGACCGTCGCCACCGCGTTGTTCAAGCGCGGCTTGCGCATCCAGATGATTCAGGACGTGCATCCGCTCGGCCCGGACCAGCCGGTGCTGGTCGGCGAGGCTTTTACGCTGCGCTACATGCCGGCGCGGGAGGATCTCAACAAGATCGACGTGTTCCGGGATCGCGCCCATCCGCAGCGCAAGGCGGTCGAGGATTGCCCGCCCGGCGCGGTCCTCGTCATGGACAGCCGCAAGGACGCCCGCGCCGCGTCCGCCGGCGCCATTCTTGTAACTCGCTTGATGAAGCGTGGCTGCGCCGGCGTCATCACCGATGGCGGCTTTCGCGACTCGGCCGAGATCGCGGCGCTCGGCTTCCCCGCCTATCACCATCGGCCCAGCGCGCCGACCAACCTGACGCTGCATCAGGCGATCGAGATCAACGTGCCGATCGGTTGCGGCGACGCGCCGGTGTTTCCCGGCGACGTCATCCTCGGCGACAGCGACGGCGTGATCGTGATCCCCGCGCATCTCGCCGACGAGATCGCCGACGAGGCGGTGGAAATGACGGCCTTCGAGGATTTCGTGACCGAAGAAGTTCGCAACGGCCGCAGCATTCTGGGCCTCTATCCGCCGACCGATCCGCAAACGCCGAACGACTTTGCGGCGTGGCGGAAGAGGAATGGGCGGTAACGCTCGCCGTAGCCCGGATGGGGCGAAGCGCAATCCGGGGACTGCTGCATCCACAAACAACGACGGTTCCGGGTTTCGCTTCGCTCCACCCGGGCTACGAGCTACGAACCCGCCTCCGCCATCCCGACCGCCCACAGCGCAAAGCCGTAGACGATCGCGACCTCGTCGAGCCGGTTGAAGCGCCCCGACGCGCCGCCGTGGCCGGCGCCCATGTTGGTGCGCAGCAGCACCGGGCCGCCACCCTTCATCGTCGCGCGCAGCCGCGCGATCCATTTTGCGGGCTCCCAATAGGTGACGCGCGGATCGGTGAGGCCGCCCATCGCCAGGATCGCGGGATATTCCTTCGCCGCGAGATTGTCGTAGGGCGAGTAGGACAGGATGGTGCGGAAATCCGTCTCGCTTTCGATCGGGTTGCCCCATTCCGGCCATTCCGGCGGCGTCAGCGGCAGCGTGTCGTCAAGCATTGTGTTGAGTACGTCGACGAACGGCACTTCCGCAACGATGCCCGCGAACAGTTCGCCGGAGCGGTTGGCGACCGCGCCCATCAGCATGCCGCCGGCGCTGCCGCCATGGCCGACGATGCGTTTGGTGGAGGTGTATTTCGCTTCGATCAGCGCGCGCCCGGCGGCGGCGAAATCGTCGAACGTGTTGGTCTTCTTCTCGCGCTTGCCGTCGAGATACCAGCCCCAGCCCTTGTCGGCGCCGCCCCGGATGTGCGCGATGGCGTAAACGAAACCGCGATCGACCAGCGACAGCCGGTTGGCGGCGAACGACGCCGGCATCGCCATGCCGTAGGAGCCGTAACCGTAGAGCAGCAGCGGCGCGCTGCCGTCGCGCACCAGGTCCTTGCGGTGCAGGATCGACACCGGCACCAGCGCGCCGTCCTGCGCGGTTGCCATGATGCGCGTCGTGACGTAATCGGCCGGATCGTGTCCGGAAGGAATTTCCTGCCGCTTGCGCAAGGTCCGCGTGCGCTTCGCCATGTCGTAGTCATAGACTTCCGACGGTGTCGTCATCGACGAATAGGAGAACCGCAAGTTCGTGGTCTCGAACTCGTAGCCGCCCATGGTGTCCAGGGAATAGGCGGCCTCGTCGAAGGCAATGGCGTGCTCCTCGCCGGTGGCGAGATCGCGGATGATGATCGCCGGCAGTGCGTTGGCGCGCTCCAGCCGCACCATGTGGCCGGCATAGAGCTCGACGTCGAGTACGTAGACGCCCTCGCGATAGGGAATCAAATCGCGCCAGTTGGCGCGCTCCGGCGCAGCGAGGGGCGCGCTGACGACCTTGAAGTCGATCGCGCCATCGGCATTGGTCAGGATGAACAGCTCGTCGCCGCGGTCGGCGATCGAATACTGCACGCCCTCTTCGCGCGCCGTAACGAGACGTGGCGGCGTTTCGGGGTTGGCGAGATCAATCAGCCGCTGCTCGGATGTTTCGTGGTCGCCGCCGGCGATTACGCAGAAGCGGCCGGAGGAGCTTTCGTGCAGATGGGTGAACCAGCCGGAATCCTTCTCTTCGTACACCAGCGCATCGTCGGCCTGCCTGGTGCCGAGCCGGTGCCGCCACACCTGCATCGGCCGGTGGTTGTCGTCGAGCTTGAC
>JAQSDT010000529.1 GCA_029946075.1 bacterium
GCCGGTGGATGCGTTGAATTTTTGGGTATCGCTGCGCTCCACCCATCCTACGAAGGCATCGGCCAAACCAAAAATATCGAAAACAACCCCATGCACAGTAGAGATTGTGTCGCCTAGTAATCCACTCGCACCAGATATAGCCCCTCCGGCGGGGCCACCGGGCCGCAGGCGGCGCGGTTGCGGGCGGCGAGTGCGGCGGCGAGATCGTCGGCGCTCCAGCGGCCGTCGCCGACCCAGACCAACGAGCCCACCATCGAGCGCACCTGGCTGTGCAGGTAGGAACGCGCCGATGTGAGGATCGTCACCGCGTCGCCGTCTCTGACGACATCGAGCTGATCGAGCGTCTTCTCCGGCGATTTGGCCTGGCACTCCGTGTCGCGGAAGGTCGTGAAATCATGCTTGCCGAGCAGGCGCTGTGCCGCGATGTGCATCGCGTCGGTATCGAGCCGGCGCGGCACGCGCCAGCTGCGCTTGATGTCGAGCGCGAGATTGGCGCGATAATTGGTGATGCGATAGCGATAGTGGCGCTTGATCGCCGAGAAGCGCGCCTCGAAATCATCGGCGACGATATCGGCCGAAATCACGGCGATCGGATGCGGGCGCAGATGCGCGTTCAGCCCGTCACGCAACCGGCCGGGCGGAAACGGCTTGGCGATGTCGCAATGCGCGACCTGCCCGAGCGCGTGGACGCCGGCATCCGTGCGGCCCGAGCCGTGCACGCGCGCGGTCTCGCCGCTGATCGCCTTGACGGCGATCTCCAGCGCACCCTGCACGGTCGGCGCATTGTCCTGGATCTGCCAGCCGGAGAACGGCGTGCCGTCATATTCGATGAGGAGCCGGTAACGGGGCATCAGCCGAGCCGTGCCGGCGGCTTGACCGGCGTGCCACGCAGGAAATCCGCCGACTTCATCGGCCCCTTGCCGGCGCGCTGCAATTCGACGATTCGGATGGCGCCGTCGCCGCAGGCGATCGTCAGGCGATCGTCGAGCACCTCACCGGGCGCACCGGACCCCTTCGCCGGCTCGCAGCGCAGGATTTTGACGCGCGCGGGCTCACCATCGCCCGCGAATTCGCACCAGGCGCCGGGAAACGGCGACAGGCCGTGGATATGCCGCAGCACGTCGCGCGCCGGACGCGCCCAGTCGATCCGCGCCTCTGATTTGTCGATCTTGGCGGCGTAGGTCACGCCTTCCTCGGGCTGCTTTTGGAGTTGCAGGCCGCCGCGATCCAGGGCGGCCATCGCGCGCACCATCAGATCGGCGCCGAGCGGCGCCAGCGCGTCGTGCAGGTCGGAGGCTGTCATGCTGTCCGTGATCGTCAGCCGCTCGGCCATTGCGACGTCGCCGGTGTCCAGACCAATGTCCATCTTCATTACCATGACGCCGCTTTCGGCATCGCCCGCCATGATCGCGCGGTTGATCGGGGCGGCGCCGCGCCAGCGCGGCAGCAGCGAGCCGTGCAGATTGAAACAGCCGAGCGGTGGCGCATCCAGAATAGCCTGCGGCAGGATCATGCCATAGGCGACGACGACGGCAGCATCGGCATTATACGAGCGAAATTCCTCGAGCGCCTCAGGCGTCTTCAGCGTCGTCGGCGTCAGCACGGGAATCCCGAGCCGCCGCGCTTCCTGCTCCACCGGCGTCGGTTGCAGCTTCATGCCGCGCCCGGCCGGCTTGGGCGCTCGGGTGTAGACCGCGACGACCTCATGCCCATGGGACACCAGTTCCAGCAACGTCGGCACCGCGAAATCGGGCGTGCCCATGAAGATCAGGCGGAGAGGCATGAGGTTCGAAGTATCCCGAGGAGGATCGATTTTACTCCGTCATGCCCGGGCTTGTCCCGGGCATCCACGTTCTTGCTTCGTAGCGCGAAGGGCGTGGATGGCCGGGACAAGCCCGGCCATGACGTGGATAGCGCCGCGCCGCAAGCTTACTCCCCCGCGCGCTTGGCGGCCTTGGTAAACTTCTTCATCACGCGGTCGCGCTTCAGCTTCGACAGATAGTCGACGAACAGCACGCCGTTGAGATGGTCGATCTCGTGCTGGATGCAGGTGGCGAACAGGCCGTCGGCGTCTTCCTCGTGCACCTTGCCGTCGAGATCGGTGAAACGAATACGGACCTGCGCCGGGCGCTCGACCTCCTCGTAATATTCGGGGATCGACAGGCAGCCTTCCTCGTAGACCGAGATTTCCTCCGATGAGGAAATGATTTCCGGATTGATGAACACCCGCGGCTTCGGCGTCGTCTCGCCGTTCTCGTCTTTTTTGGCGAGGTCCATGGTGATCAGCCGCAGCGGCTGCGCGATCTGGATCGCCGCCAGCCCGATGCCGGGCGCGTCGTACATGGTTTCGAACATGTCGTCGGCGAGCTTGCGAATCTCCGTCGTCACCTTCTCGACAGGTTTGGAGACGAGCCGCAACTGCTTGTCCGGCAGGATGATGATTTCTCGTAAGGCCATAACGCGCGATTTAAGCTGCTGATTTGCCGGGGTCAATCCGCCCATCGCAGGCGATTAACCCGGCCTTAACCATGATTTTTAAGGCGGCGTTAACCATGAAAATTAACCCGGCATTCACCATAAATGTTCCCTCTTCGTTCGCGAAAGCCTCCGAATCGGGCTACAAGGCGGCATGAATGAAATTCTTCTCACCGTCGGCGACCTGCCGATTCGCGTTGGCGAGGCGCTGGCCGGGTTCGGTGCTGTCGCGCTGGTGCTGCTGCTTGCGATCGCTGTGATCATCGCCCGTTCGGGGCGGCGCGGCGCAGAAACGGCGATGGCGCAGGCGATCCGCGCCGACGAACTGGAAGAGCGCCTCAGCGAGATGCTGCGGGCGCAGAGCGAATCGACCGGTCGGGTCGACGCGATGGCGCAGGCGCTGGTCGGCCGTCAGTCCGAGATGACGCGCGCGGTCAACGAGCGGCTGGATTCGGTAACCCACCGCGTCGGCCAATCGATGGAAGCGACCACGCGCCACACCATGGACAGCCTGCGCGTGCTGCATGAGCGGCTCGGCATCATCGACAACGCGCACAAGAACCTCACCGACCTGACGTCGCAGGTAACGACGCTGCGCGACGTGCTCGCCAACAAGCAGTCGCGCGGCGCATTCGGTCAGGCGCGGATGGAAG
>JAQSDT010000530.1 GCA_029946075.1 bacterium
GCAATGCCATCTTCATTGCGCGTCTGACGCTGCTTGGCAACGCACTACGTCTGGGACGGACGTAACCTGACGCCGGCGATATATTGGTCAACGCTATTTCACGCAGCCGATTGGCAGGCGCGAATCGGCTGCGTGCGGGATCATCAGTTCTTCTTCCACCGGTAATACTTCATCATGAAGCCGGTCATCGGTTCGATCTGCTCTTTCTCGAAGACGAAGCCCTCGCGCTCGTACCAGCGCCAGGCCTTTTCGTTTTCGCGCACGACGCGCAGCCAGATTTCGTCCGGCAACAATTTTCGCGTGAAGGCCAGCAACTGCCGGCCGATATTCCTGCCGTGATATTCCGGCGCAACGAATAGCTGGTCGAGATAGCGGTCCCGCAGGTCCAGCGCGAGCATCGCCGCCAGTTTTCCGTTGTCGTCGGCGACGAAAAGGCTCCAGCCCTTGCCGATTTCCATCGGCAGCCGCGCGCGCAGTTTCGTCAGCAGAAAGTCGCTGGCTTCCTCGAGCCCGAGCGATGTCCAGCTCTCCATCCAGACGCGCGCGATCTCGCTGTGTTCGTCTGATCGGGCGGGGCGGATGAGGATGTGTGACAAGGCCGGTGTCTCCGCAAGACGCATGACACTTCAGTTACGCGATTTTCGCGGCGGCGTCTTCGCCTTGCGCTGCTCCTGAAGCGCGTCGGCGGCGAGGCAGACCACTTCGGAAATCTGCTGCAGCTGCGCGGCGAGCGGGCTGGTCTTGCGCCAGACCATGCCGATGGTCCGCGACGGCTGCGGATTCTTGAATCGCGCCACCGAGACCGGCGCGGAGCGTGTTTCGACGGCGACCGCCATTTCCGGAATCAGCGTGACGCCGATGCCGGCGCCGACCATCTGCACCAGCGTCGAGAGCGAGCTTGCGTCCAGCACCTCGCGCGGCGGCGACGACTGCATGTTGCAGAACGACAGCGCCTGGTCGCGAAAACAATGTCCCTCTTCGAGCAGCAATAGCCGCATCTCGCGCAAGGTTTCATGGCTCGGAACGGGAGTCCCCTCGTCCGCACCCGGCCGCACCAGCAAAAAGTTCTCCGAGAAGCACGCGACCTCGGTCAGCGACGGTTCGGAGACCGGCAGCGCCACGATGGCGGTGTCGAGCCGGCCTTCCGCCACTTCCTTGATCAGCTTCGGGGTCAGAGTCTCGCGCACGTGAATGTCGAGTTCGGGATGCATGCGTGCGAGGTTTTCGATCACCTTCGGCAGCAGATAGGGCGCGATCGTCGGGATCATGCCGATGCGAAGGCGGCCCGCCAGCCGGTCGCGCGAGGCGCGGGCGAAATCGCCGAGTTCGTCGACCGAGCGCAGGATGTCGCGCACGCGCAGGAGAATCTCTTCGCCGAATTTCGTCAGCGTGATCTGCCGCGCGCTGCGCTCCAGCAGCACGCCGCCGAGCGTTTCTTCCATTTCCTTGATCTGCATCGACAGCGCCGGCTGCGAGATCGAGCAGGCTTCCGCCGCGCGCCCGAAATGGCCGTGGCGGGCCAGCGCGTCGAAGTAGCGAAGCTGCCGCATCGTCATCTGGATCATCAGGTTAGCTTATTGGATCGATCAAGAAAATCAACTTTACCTGATGGAAGGCGCCGCTTAGATTGCTTCCAATCCGACAAGGATAGCCACCCCGGGAGATCATCATGGACGACAGAACAAAATGCCCGTTTACGGGCAGCCGCGGACATTCGAATCGCGAATGGTGGCCGGATGCACTCGACGTTTCGGTGCTGCATCGTAACTCGGGCCTCTCCGATCCGATGGATGCGGCGTACGATTACGCCAAGGAATTCAAGTCGCTCGATCTCAAGGCGCTGATCAAGGATCTGCGCGCGCTGCAGACCGATTCGCAGCCCTGGTGGCCGGCGGACTTCGGTCATTACGGCGGCCTGTTCATTCGCCTCGCCTGGCATGCGGCGGGCACCTATCGCATCACCGACGGTCGCGGCGGCGCCGGTACCGGACAGCAGCGCTTCGCACCGCTGAACTCCTGGCCTGACAACGCCAACCTCGACAAGGCGCGCCGCCTGCTGTGGCCGATCAAGCAGAAATACGGCCGCAAGATTTCATGGGCCGACCTGATGGTGCTGGTCGGCAACGTCGCGCTGGAATCGATGGGCTTCAAGACCTTCGGTTTTGCGGGCGGCCGCGCCGACGTCTGGGAGCCGGAAGAGCTTTACTGGGGCCCCGAAGGTTCGTGGCTCGGCGATGAACGCTACAGCGGCGAACGTCAGCTCGCCGAGCCGCTTGGCGCCGTGCAGATGGGCCTGATCTACGTCAATCCGGCAGGACCGAACGGCAATCCCGACCCGCTCCTGGCGGCAAAGGACATCCGCGAAACCTTCTTCCGCATGGCGATGAACGACGAAGAGACCGTCGCGCTGATCGCCGGTGGCCACACCTTCGGCAAGGCCCACGGCGCCGGCGATCCGTCGCTGGTCGGTCCCGAACCCGAAGCCGGTGCGCTGGAAGATCAGGGCCTTGGCTGGAAGAGCACGCATGGCAGCGGCATCGGCGCCGATGCCATCACGGGTGGACCGGAAGTCACCTGGACGCAGACGCCAACCAAATGGAGCAACCACTTCTTCAAGAACCTGTTCGAGAACGAATGGGAGCTCACGAAGAGCCCGGCCGGTGTGCCGCAGTGGGTGGCGAAAAATGCCGCAGCCGATATTCCGGACGCTTTCGATCCCGCGAAGAAGCATCGGCCGACGATGCTGACGACCGATCTGTCGCTGCGCTTCGATCCGGCCTACGAGAAAATCTCGCGGCGCTTCTATGAGAAGCCGGCGGACTTCGCCGATGCTTTCGCGCGGGCCTGGTACAAGCTGACCCATCGCGACATGGGTCCGATCCAGCGTTACCTCGGCCCGCTGGTGCCGAAGGAGACGCTGATCTGGCAGGACCCGATCCCCAAGCTCAACCACAAGCTGGTCGAGGCCAAGGACATCACGGCGCTGAAGACCAAGATCCTCGGCAGCGGCCTGTCGGTGTCGCAGCTGGTTTCGGCGGCGTGGGCGTCGGCGTCGACGTTCCGCGGCTCGGACAAGCGCGGCGGCGCCAATGGTGCGCGCGTTCGCCTGAGCCCGCAAAAGGATTGGG